>JAQSCR010000345.1 GCA_029945495.1 Pseudolabrys sp.
CCGCTCGCCGGTCATCGCCATTCGATAGACCTGCGGATAGGTGATCGCGGTCGCATTATGGATGTCCTCGACCGTAATCGGCGCCCCCGGCAGCACGCTGGTGCCCCAGCGGAAGCCCGGCGACAGCGCGATCTCGGCGTCGCGCTCCTTGAGCAAGGCAGCGCAGATCAGGTCGTCGAAGGTGCCGTTGAAATTGCCGCGCCGGTACAGCAGCGAGTCGGCGTGACCGACGACGCGCGACAGTTCCTTGGCGTAAGGCGCACGCGCCTTGGTGACCGCCGCCGCCATCGCGGCGTCCGGCTTGATCACGTCGGCAAACAGCGGGATCAGCTTGTAGCGATAGCCTTTGACCGCCCCGCCCTGCACGTCGAGGTCGAGCCTTGAGACGAACTTGCCGTGACTGCCCGAGGCAATCAGCAGCGTCTTGCCGACCGTCACCACTTCCGGCAGCGCGTCGTGGGTGTGTCCGGTCAGGATCACGTCGATGCCGGCGACGCGCGCCGCCAGCTTGCGGTCGACGTCGAAACCGTTATGCGACAAGAGCACCACCAGTTGCGCGCCGGCGGCGCGGGCCTTGTCGACTTGCGCGCGCACCTCTTCCTCGCGGATTCCGAACGACCATTTCGGCATCATCCAGCGCGGATTGGCGACCGGCGTATAGGGGAAAGCCTGGCCGAGCACGGCGATCTTGACGCCGCCCTTCTCGAACATCTTCACCGCGTCGAACGCCGGCTCGTTCCATTCGGTGTCGCGAATGTTGAGCGCCAGGAACGGGAAGCCCAAGCCTTTGATCAGCTCCTGCATCCGCGCTTCGCCGTAGGTGAATTCCCAATGGCCGGTCATGGCATCGGGTTTCAGCAGCGTCATGCAGTCGACCATGTCCTGGCCGCGGCTTGAATTGGCGCCGAGCGACCCCTGCCAGGTGTCGCCGCCATCGAGCAGCAGCACCTTGCCGTCGCGCTCGGCCCGCACTTGTGCCACCACCGTCGCCAGCCGGTCGAGGCCGCCGATCTTGCCGTAGGTCGCGGCCAGCGCGGTGAAATCCTGATCGGTCATCGCGTAAGCCGCGGCGGACTTTGCTGGGATGCCGAACTTGGTGAGGAAATTCATGCCGGTCAGGTGCGGCGGCAGGCCATTCGCCGCGCCGACGCCGAGATTGACGCTCGGCTCGCGGAAATAGACCGGCATCAGCTGGCCGTGAATGTCGGTGACATGCAGCAGCGTGACATTGCCGAGCGCATCGAACTTTGTGAGATCGTCCTGCGTCAGCCGCTGCTGCGCCAGCACACGGGTCACGCCGCCTGTTCCGACCGCGAGCGCGGCGGTGGCGGCGCCGACCTGAAGCAATTCACGGCGCGTAATCATTGAGACACTCCTCTCCCGTCATTCGGGACGCACGCGTTAGCGTGCGGGCCCGGAATCCAGAGCCACATTCGATGCTTCTAAATTCGTCCCTGCATTCCGGGCTCCGGCCTGCGGCCGACCCCGGAATGACAGCGACTAATGCCGGATGCCCGGCACGCTCAGCTTAAGTCCATTATTCTGCGCGGCGAGATACAGTTCCAGGTCGCCATATTCCTTGGCGTCGGGCGGCAATTCGTCGCCGCGGATATTCACCGAGCACCACTGGAAGCGCTGGCGGATATCCCAGACCGCCAGCAGGCTGGTGCGCCATGTCGGGAAATGGTCGAACTGCCCCTTCGGCTCGCCCATCCACTGTCCGCGAATCCAGTGATTGACCGCGATGCCGTGGCAATCGGTGCAGGCCATGTTGAGTTGGCCGATCTTGCGCTTGCTCAGTTCGACGCCGCGCGCGATCGCCGCTTTCGCCTCAACGCTCTCAGTGTCGACCATGATCGGCGCGCCATTGGCAAGGAAGTGCAGATAGATCGACATGGTGCGGTTGTTGTCGGTTTCCATCAGCCAATCGGCGCCGGTCGTCGCCTTGGCATGGCGCGCGACGAACTCTTCCACGCCCAGCACCTTCTTGAGCCGCGGCTCCCATTTCGGCATCGAGGCCGCCCAGGTCTTGAACGCGGACGCTGGATCGCTGTGGCAGGTGTTGCACGAGAAACCCTGGGAGGTCTTTTCTTTCCAGAGCTCCTTCCCCTTATCGACGGCCCACATGCCCGGGTTTTCGATCGAATCGAGATT
>JAQSCR010000346.1 GCA_029945495.1 Pseudolabrys sp.
TCGCGAAGGCGGGAAACCGGTACCCACTTTTCGGGATCATGCTTCTGCACATACGCTGCGGTCTAGCCGACACTGGTGAAAATGGAAAGACAGCGCCGGCGCCGCGACTAGACGCCGGGCCGTTCGCGCCAGCGGCCGGCTCGGCGCCCGGCAATCACCCAATAGACCAGGCCGAACACCGCGCCGGCAGCAGCGGCAATCTCGGCCTCGCGCGACACCGGCGGCGGCGGATGATCGATCGATTCCTCATAGCGCGACCCGGCCAGCCCGCTGCCGTAATAGGCGATGAGCAGCATCGCCGCGCCGCCGGCGGCGTTGGCGAGCAGCGAGCGGATTTTGAAGGTCTCGGCCAGCGCGATCAGAATGAGCAGCGGCAGCAGACCGACCCCACCGGTCGCGGTGGCGCCGACAAAGGCCGTGCCCCAGAACACGACGCGCTCGCCGACGTCGCCGCTGACGCTATTCCATTGCGGCCCGAGCACGCCGATCGCAATCGCGATGCCGCAAGCCAAGCTCGCCACCATGACGGCGAAGATGATGACGAAGATGCGGCCGAGGAGGGACATGTACAGTTCTCTTACCGCCGTCATCCTGAGGTGCGAGTGAGCAGAGCGAACGAGCCTCGAAGGATGCGGCGGCCATTGCGGGGGCGTCATCCTTCGAGGGCCGCTGCGCGGCCACCTCAGGATGACGATTTACTTACTCATCCACCATTGCCATCGCGCGCAGGGCCATGCGTTCGCGCGCCGACATCTTCTCGGTCGCGCTCTTGAGCTGGCCGCAAGCGGCGAAGATGTCGCGGCCGCGCGGCGTGCGCACCGGCGAGGCATAACCGGCGTCGAACACGACCTGCGAGAATTTCTCGATCTGGTCCCAGTCCGAGCACTCGTACTTGGTGCCGGGCCACGGATTGAACGGAATGAGATTGATCTTGGCCGGAATGCCCTTGAGGAGCCGCACCAGGGCCTTGGCGTCTTCGATGGAATCGTTAACGTCCTTGAGCATCACATATTCAAAGGTGATGCGCTTGGCGTTGGAGGCGCCTGGATAGTTGCGGCAGGCTTCCATCAATTGCGCGATCGGATATTTGCGGTTGAGCGGCACCAGCTCGTTGCGCAATTCGTCGCGCACCGCATGCAGCGAGATCGCCAGCATACAGCCGATCTCGGCGCCGGCGCGTTCGATATTCGGCACCACGCCGGAAGTTGACAATGTGATGCGCCGCTTTGAAATACCGAGGCCTTCGCCGTCCGCCATGATCAGTATCGCATCGCGCACCGCGTCGAAATTATAGAGCGGCTCGCCCATGCCCATCATGACGATGTTGGTGACGCAGCGGTCGCCGGTTGGAATGACGCCGTCGGTTGGCCGCGTGCCGCCCGGCCAATCGCCGAGACGATCGCGCGCCGCCAGCACCTGGCCGGCGATCTCGCCCGCGGTGAGATTGCGCACCAGGCGCTGCGTGCCGGTGTGGCAGAACGTGCAGGTCAGCGTGCAGCCGACCTGGCTGGAAACGCAGAGCGTGCCGCGTTCGGTATCGGGGATGTAGACGCACTCGACGTCATGCGGCAGCTTGCTGTCGGTGTCGCCTTCCAGCCGCAGCAGCCATTTGCGCGTGCCGTCGACCGACACCTGCTCGGCCACCACTTCGGGGCGCGCCACGGTGTAGCGTTCGGCCAAGGCTGCGCGCAGTTCCTTCGACATCGTCGTCATGCCGTCGAAGTCCGTGAAGCCGCGATAATAGATCCAGTGCCAGAGCTGCTGCACCCGCATCTTGCGCTGGGCCGGCGGCACGCCGACCGCGCCCAGCGCGTCGGCCAGCTGCTCGCGCGACAGCCCGACCAGCGACGGCTTTTCCGGCGCGACATAGGCTTCGAGCGGCGCCTTCTCGACGAACGGGGTTGTCTGCAAACTCATCGGCAAATTACTCTGTCATGCCCGGGCTTGACCCGGGCATCCATGAAGGCGTGCGGCCCGGAAAGGCCTTATGTAAGCGTTTTATGGCCGAAAGCTATCATGGATTGCCGGGTCAAGCCCGGCAATGACAGCAAGAGGTTACTTGCACTCCGCCGCGACCTTGTCGAGCGCCTCGCCGATGCCCTTGAGCGAATAGGTATCGGTCGACTTGGTGCCACGCGCGGA
>JAQSCR010000347.1:0-409 GCA_029945495.1 Pseudolabrys sp.
CGACGTCGCTAACGCGTTCGCCACGGTCGTAAAGCCCGCGAACGACAGCCCAGTCATATCGAATGGCTGTCCCGCGTCACGCCACGAGATCGCTACGCCCATGGACCGCCCCCCCCAAAAGGACGAATGGCCGCTCCCTTGACACACCAGCGGTTGTTGCGAACGTTACACTAATTCCAAAAAGGGCATAGCTGATTTTGGAGTCCTGGCTATCCAAAGCAGGAGATTTCTCCCATATCAGTGGCTGAGCTATTCTGAAGGAATGCTACTTCAAGGCGATTATCCGCGTGAAAGTGCACACTGTATGAAACACACCGAGGTAGCCAACGTGGACGTGGTCATTGACCCAGCGAGATCAAAGCGTATTGAGAATCCTCAACAATCTAGATATTCAGCGATAACTCGATGA
>JAQSCR010000347.1:419-2138 GCA_029945495.1 Pseudolabrys sp.
GCATCTGACTTGCGCGGAAGGCACTTCGATTGATGCCTCGACCAAACGGTTGAGTCTCTTTCACATTCTGGAGCGTTTGGAGACTTCAACATTCCCGACTGCCCTGCAAAGATTTATGTTCGTGGCAATGTTCGCCAGGGAGGCGAACGATGCAGACAGCAATTCACTCCGCTTAAGGATTGCGTTGGGGGACGTAGTACTCCTTGAAAAACCTCTCGCGTTTTCGTTTCAAGGCGCCGCGAAGAGTCGCTTACTGGCGGAGTTCAACGGCCTGGCAATTCCCGGGACTGGCATTTTGTCTTTCGCACTCGAATCAGATAGCGGCCAACACCTGGGCTCTTGGGACATCGCTGTCGAGAAGACCGCCATTGCTCCCCGAGGTGGGAGAAGTGCAGCCAGACCAGGATCTGCAACGGCCACCTGAGCGGGCAATTCGTCGCGCTCGCCAAACTTGATGCGCAACTGGCGACCCTACGCCCCCATCCATCCGCCATTTGTTTCGGCCGCGGCGCTTATTGGCCTTTCACGCCGTAGCGGGTGAATTCACTGGCGACGTTCGGCAGCATTCCCTTGGCCGTCTGGATGTCGACATTGCCGCCAGTGACATTGCCCGTCTTGAGTTTGGCTAGTCCGCGCCCGTAGTAGGCGCGGGCGCGCTGCGGATCGATCGCAAGCGCTGCGTCATATTCCGTGATCGCCTTGGCGTACTGTCCCTGCTTCAGGTCGATGAGCCCGCGATTGATGTGCACGTATGGGTCACCGGGAGCCAGTCTTTGCGCAGTGTCGCAATCGGCTCGAGCCTGGGCCATGTCCTGGCCGAGAATGGCGCGCGCCAGGCAGCGATTGTTGAGAGCCGAGACCAGATTCCCGTCAAGCCCAAGGGCTTCGGTGTAATCCGAGATAGCCCGCTCATAGTCGGCCTTGTTGAAGAGGGCGGTTCCACGGTTGAGGTACATCAGCGGATCCTTGGGCCGCAGCTTGATGGCCGCGGTGAGATCCTCGATCGCAGCGTCGTAGTCGCCGAGGTCGCTATAAAGCGCGGCACGGCTGGCATAGATGCGGGGGTTGCTGGGGTCGAGTTTCACGGTGGCGCTCAATTCCTCGAGCGCAGGGCCAGCGTCACCTCGAAGCATGTAGATCAGTGCGAGATAGTAACGGGCCGTCGGATTGTCCGGGGTGAGCTTCAAGGCCTCGTTGATATCGGCAATTGCCTTGGCAAACTCCTTCTTCAAGGCATAGGCGTAAGAGCGCTGAATGAGGGCATTGACGTTGTCAGGGGCATATTTGAGGGCCGTGTCGAAATCGGCGAGTGCGGCATCGGTTTTGCCCGTGAATGTCTCCGCCATGCCGCGGTTGATGTAAGTGAGCGGCTCTTTTGGATCCAGCTTGATCGCTTCGTCGTAATCGGCGATGGCCCTTTTGTAATCCTCGACTCTATGGAAGGCGGTGCCGCGCTCGAAGTAGACGTAGGCTTGGCCTGGGGCGAGTCTGATCGCTTCATCGAGATCCGCCATCGCCTGTACGAAATTACCTTGGCGAAGATGGGTGGCGCCGCTGCCGAGCACCGGTCGAGGGTCAGAGGGAGTGAGCTGCTTGGCATTGTCGAAGTCCGCCAAGGCGGTGCCGTATTCCTGCTTGTCGACGTAGGCCATGCCACGCTGGTAGAGCGCCTGAGATACCTGGTCGGCGACTTCGGCAATCTTCGGGTCGCGCGTGCCG
>JAQSCR010000348.1:0-782 GCA_029945495.1 Pseudolabrys sp.
ATGACCTGCTGTTGATCGATACACAGGGCGCACGCAGCGTCCTACTGGAGATGGCCTTACTGGCCTCTGACCTCGCCCTCTCTCCCATCACTCCGGAAATGCTCGCGGCCCGCGAACTGCGCCGCGGTACCTTGAAGCTGCTCAGTGAGCTCGAACCGTTTAGTCACCTGGGCGTTTCACCGCCAGCCTTGCGGCTACTACTTAACCAAGTGAACGCCAATCGGGTAGACAGCCGAATGATCATCCGTGGCCTGCGTGAAAGCTTCGCTAAGGTTAATAACATCTCTGTACTAGATAACATAGTTCCTGACCGAGTGGCGTATCTCAACGCTGCTTCTCTTGGGTTACCGGCCCATCGAATCGAGAAGCGTCGGTCACATCAAAAACGCTCTACATCCGCGCGTCAAACCATGCAATCGCTAGCTATCGAATTGTTTCCGGAATGGCGCGAGGCGATCTCTAGGGTGAACGGATGCGCGGAGATTTAATAAGACGAAATACCAAGCCGGCATTTCTCGCCAAGTCATTTTTTATCGACATTGATGCCAACAGCGTTTGGCAAGGAGTCTTTTGATGTTGGATCAGCTTCCCATCATCGTTCAACCATCCACTCGCCCACAGCACCCACCCCGCGAGGAGTACTGCACTGTGGTGTTTCGCCTGCGGGGTGGGCGCTCGGCCATGGGTTGGCTCCTCGAAGAGCTCTCCCGACATTTCGAAGTTCGGGAACTGCCGAGATCGTAAAATTCGAGGTCGGTGACCATTTGCGTAACCGGCGTTAA
>JAQSCR010000348.1:798-2133 GCA_029945495.1 Pseudolabrys sp.
CGGAACTGGAGCGGCTGTCCGATCCACTTGCTGACACGCCTATGTTGGTCACGCTGGAGCAGTTGCGGCCCTACGAACACAACCCGCGTTTCATCCGTAATCCTCTGTATGACGATATCAAAGCCTCGATCCGTGAGCGCGGGCTGGATCAACCACCGCCGATTACCCGCCGTCCGGGAGAGTCTTATTTCATAATCCGTAACGGCGGCAATACACGCTTGGCGATTCTCGGCGAACTGTGGCAGGAAACCCGCGAGGAGCGGTTCTTTCGCATTCACTGCTTGTTCCGCCCCTGGACCGATGAACTCACCGCCCTGCTCGGCCATTTGGCCGAAAGCGATCTGCATGGTCAGCTCACCTTTATCGAACGTGCGCTGGCCGTGGCCAAACTCAAAACCATGCTCGAACCAGAGGGAGCTGTGCTCTCTCAACGTGAGCTGGCACGACGTCTTGCCGCTGGCGGCTATCCCATTTCGCAGTCGCATATCAGCCGAATGTTGGACACCCTTGAACACTTGCTGCCCGCCATTCCGCAAACACTGTATGCCGGATTGGGTAAGCCTCAGATCGAACGCCTGATCGCTCTGCGTAGCCAGGCAGAACGAACCTGGAACCGTTACCCGCCCGTCACCGTTTCGTTCGCCGAGTTTTGGCTCGGCACCTTGGTCATCTTCGATGCCGATCCCGAATCCTTCGATCTTGAGCAGATCCAGGATGAACTGCTCGAACGCATGAGCGGTTTACTCGGACAGTCCTACCGTATGTTGGCCTTAGAGCTGACCGATACCCAACGCGTCACTCCTACACCTGGCTTTGTAGTCACCAAACCTTCGGAGAACAGTGTTCCGCCGGGTATTGATGAAGCCGAGACAGGACCGCGTTCCTCCAAGCCCGGTCCCAAGTCAACCGAGAGTCTGATCGAACCACGGGGCGAGAAACTGCCAGAACCGCCTGAAATGGATGTCGTCTCAGCGGCCAACCCTCCGTCACGCGTTCAAAAGATTCGTGAACAGATTGACCGCGAGACTTCCACCGATGCAGCGCCCACCGTCGAAACCTGCACGATCGACGACATCTGGATCATCGCACCAGCACTCGATACCCCCGAACAACTGCGTTTAGCCATTGCCGGGCTGGCTCGGGAAATGGCGGCCTATGCCGGACATCCTGAGAGCATTATCGATCAGAAGCATGGCTTGGGCTTCGCCCTGAACATCGAGCCACTTGATCTTGCAGCGCCTCGCGCAACCGGCGTTCACCTACTGCTCATGGCCCTGCTACGCGCTCAAGATGAAGTGAACTGGGAGGATCGCAGGCAATTGCCCTCAGCCCTGT
>JAQSCR010000349.1 GCA_029945495.1 Pseudolabrys sp.
CGACTGGACCCGCCGCGACGACGCCATCACGCGCGAGCTTCAGAAGCACGGGCGCTCAGGCGTGCCGCTGTATCTGGTCTATACGCCGGGCAAGGCCGAGCCGCAGGTCCTGCCGCAATTGCTGACGGACGGGGTGGTGGTGGAGGCGTTGAAGGGGGGATTGAGGAAGCTGGAAGATTTCTAGCCCTGCGATCCCACCGCTGCATTGAGGGACATACGCCAAGTGCGTGCAGCGACATCGATCAAGTAAAGATCGACGAGTTGTTTAGCGGATCTCAAATTTACAAGCGTCGTCTCGCCCGGGTCACCGGTCGACGTCAGAGCCGGGAACATCTGCTTACGATGCTGGGGGTCGGGAATGAAGGACTTGAAGGCAGCGTGGAAGGCGGCCTCGAACGTTTCTTCTTGGCCATCCCAGTCGCCCCAGTGATGGAGCGCACCGGCGAGACTTGAGACGAACGCCTGTCGCGCGAGCAGGTCGAGATTGTAATAAGCGTCAGACTTGGCGATGAATGCCAAACCGTCAAAATACGGCTTGAAGATAGATTCGGCGACGGGTTCTGGCAGTGGCGCAAAAGCCGTCAGGCAGCGAACCGCATGATCGATATGGGTCTCGGTGAGGGCGACGGCTCGCCCGTCACCCCAGAAGCTCTCTGGACCGCGTAGCTTGAGCGGTCTTTTGAGCTCGAGGTCCCAAACCTCATTGAACATCTCTTGCTGAAATCCGGCGCGCTCGAACCAGAAGTATCCAAGGCTACCAATGTTCAAGCAAGCCAATGCGATCTTTGCGAGCGATACGAGTTGTCCTGGCAGGCCAGGCAACGCCGTGCTGTCCTCTAGGAGTATCTGCAGCGTGAACGGGTCTTTTTTTCCTGTCCATAATAGCTGAATGACGTTCAGTTGGGCGTTCCAGCGCGCCAACGTCTTAGGCCGGAGCGCATGTGAGGGAGTGTGGACCGTCGCATTTCCACGCCATCGCGGCTTGGCGTTCGCCGCGTCGACCGGTGGCCGGGCAAGCTCACGCGCGATGGTCTCCCGAATTTCGCCTTCCAACCGATCGAACTCGTCACGCGCCCATTGGGACCAAGCGCGCACGTCACCATCGAGCGCCTCGTATTTGTCTAGGAACGGTCGACTGAACAGACGCGCCGATGCCTCAGGATCGGAAACGGCCTCGAGAAACCATTCTGTGACGTCATCTATGGCTAATTCGGGCGTGGACAGGCCGCGCTCATAGGCGAGCCTTGATCGAGCCAATCTAAGGGTTGAGAGCGCGTCCATTTCGGAAATTCGCTCTGCCGGAGGGGGCATATCCAGATCGTCAGCAGGATCTACATAAAGAGAGCCGAGGCGTCGGGCGTGGGCTTGCTCTGCGAAGGCTTGGGCGCGGACAAAGTCCGCTGGGTCTATCCGCGTCATTGGGGACCAGATCGCCCAAGCGAGTTTGCGTCGGTGACTCGTAAGCCACGGGTCTATGGCGCTGTCGTCAGCTCGTTGCCGCCTGACTGCTCGTCCCTTCAGCATTCCAGCTTTCCCGGTCTCCTCGAGAGCGAGAAGAGACAGGTGATAGATGATGTGCGTCGATGCTTTCGGATCCAGCAGTCCGGCTGCGGCTACGAAGCTCTCGGCTTGGTCGAGACATCGATCCCATATCGGTGGTGAAATGGCAGGCACTGATCCCTCCGGTCAGACTTGCAGGTCCATGAGTGCTAATCACGAGGAGCCAACAATGAGATCAGCGCAAGGATTCCCGCAACAACCTTGTGGTCCATTTTGCCGGCGTCCCGCCCTCACCCTGCACTTAACCCTTCCAACATCAGCCGCGCGCTCGTCCTCACCTCCGTCTCCTCAGCCCCGCCGCGGGCGGCGATCTTGAGGCCAGATTTGAGGGTCAGGAGGAGGCGGGTGACGGCTTCGGGGTTGAGCGATACGCGGGCGGCGCCTTGAGATGTGAGGGTGAAGAAGACGCTGGTCTGGCGCGATCCTCCCCCATCGGGGGAGGGTGACCCCGAAGGGGTGTGAGCGGCCGGTCTGATCTCGGATACGGCGTGTGGGGTTGGCCCCCTCCGGCTCCTCGCGAGGGCTCGAGCCACCTCCCCCGATGGGGGAGGATCGATGCGGTG
>JAQSCR010000350.1 GCA_029945495.1 Pseudolabrys sp.
GCAAGAAGCTGGAAACCGCGCACCGGCAGATGAACCTCAAGCTGTCGGAACTGCGCGACCGGCGCTTCCAGTTGCGCAAGCAGGTCGCCGAGCAGCTCTCTCGGGCGCTGGCGCCCACCATCAAGGTCGTCGTCACGCAGGCGGGAGACCGATCGGACTACGAGGCCTTGCTGAAGGAGATGCTCAAGGGTTGTGGCCTGCAGTACAATCGCATCGCCGCGCGCATCGTCGAGAACCTCTCGCCCGAGGAACTGTCGCGGATCGTCCGCAAGGGCGACGCGGCACGCCTGGCCGAAGACGGTGGGATCGCCGCGGACCAGGCGGCGCGGATCGTCAGCTACCTCCAGGACAGCGACCAGATCGGCAAGCTGGAAACCGTCGACCTGGAGGACGAGCCGCTGATCTCGTTGAAGGACGGCGCCGACTTCAAGAACTCGGCGGACCTGTCAACCGGCCAGCGCTGCACCGTGGTGCTGCCGATCCTCCTGCTGGAGAGCGAGCGACCGCTGCTGATCGACCAGCCCGAGGACAATCTCGACAACGCCTTCGTCTACGACACGATCGTGAAAAGCCTGCGCAACGCCAAGGGCGGTCGGCAGCTGATCTTCGTGACGCACAACCCCAACATCCCCGTCCTCGGCGAGGCCGACCGGGTGTTCGTGTTCGCTTCGGACGGCCGGCAGGGCACGGTCACGCACAAGGGCACGGTGGAGGACGTGAAGGAGCAAATCGAGCATCTGCTCGAAGGTGGCAAGGAAGCCTTTTTGCTGCGCATGCACAAGTATGGCCACTGAGGCGCTGGCCATGGTGGAGGGGGACGAAGGGGACTTGCTCGCGGACCTCGATGCGCAAGACTGGGGGTCGGTGCGCGAGGGGGTCGAGCAGGCCGGGAACTTGCTGCGGACGCGTCAGGTCGACGAGGTCCTGAAGGCCGAACTCGCCGCCCGCCTGTTGCGCCTGGCATGTCATTCAAAGTGGGAGGTCCGCAAGGCGGTTGCCCATGCCGTGCTCTTTCTGCGCCATGACGGTTTTCATGCGGTGATTGCCCGGATTGTCGATGACGAGAATGCCTGGGTGAGAGAGACCGCGCGCAAGACCCTGCAGAGGCGGGACGGTCTTGTCCGGGCCAACAGCCACAGCGACAACCGCGGCGACGAGATCCTCGGCATGCTGTTGGCGCTGGAAACGCGCTACGGTTTGCGCGCCCAGCGGGCGGCGCTCAATGTCGCCGATCGCCTGAACCATCGCTTCGTGCGCGAGGCGTACCACGAGATCGTGCGCATCATCTCGCCGATCGATGCTTCCCTGCTCAATCTCGAAACGCAACTCACCGCTCTGGGCGTTCCCGAAGAGACTCTCGCAAATGCCCGGCGTGCCCGGGCGCGCGTCGTGCTGATCACCGACTTCCTCGACAACCTGCGGGCATTCACCACGCAAACGCCGGCCGAGTTCACGGTCGAGGCGCTGCATCCCATCGTGACGGAAGCGGTCGAGCTTGCCCTTGGTCACATCGATGGTCCGCCTATCGACATCGACGTGCGGCAGACCGTGGACCACTCACTGAAGATCGATGCCAACCGGTCGCGGCTGCTCCAGGCGCTGATCAATATCGTCGTCAATGCCGTGGAGGCCAGTGCCGATTCCGGTCGGCCACCGATGCTCGCCATCACGGCCGCGGCCGAAGAGGAGACGCATGTGCGGATTGCCGTCCGTGACAATGGCTGCGGCATGGGCGAGGAGGCGCTGCGCGACTGCGTCCTGCTCTACAGCTCGGGCAAACCGGGTGGCATGGGCTTCGGCTTGCCGCTGGCAAAGAAGATCATCGAGAGCGACCACCATGGCACGCTCTCGATCGAGAGCCGCAAGGACGAGGGCACTGTCGTGACGCTCATACTGCCCATCGATCAAGCTGTTTGCGCGGAGTGAATATGATGGCTGCAGGTCACACCGCCCTCATCGTCGAGGACGAGCCGGAGATGGCCGCTGAGATCGCCGATCTGCTGCGATCTTTTGGTCACGGCCATATCCATGTCGAGACCCTGGCCGATGCGAGGGCGCGCCTCGATCAGGGCGGCTTCTGCTACGTGCTGCTCGACCTGCAAATCAAGGCCGACAGCCAGT
>JAQSCR010000351.1 GCA_029945495.1 Pseudolabrys sp.
CGCATCGAGTGCCCGCAGCCGAAATTCGTCCGGACTCAATTGCATCTGCGGCACCGCGACGCTGACGGCGGCAAGCGGATAATTGTCGGTGTCGAGCACCGGCACCGCCAGCACGCGCAAGCCGCTGCCGAAATAGGAATCGCGCAGCGCATAGCCGTTCGCGCGCACTTCCTTCAGACTCTTCTCGATTTCGTCGCACCGCATCGGCTTGTGCGGGAAGGCGCCGGAGCGTGGCATGAGGGCGAGCACGCGCGTCAGTTCGGGTGGCGGCAGATAAGCCAGCATCGCCTCGCCGATGGTGCTCCAGAAGGCGGGGATGGTGGTGCCGATGCGAATATCGACGCCGATGCGGGTCAGCCCGGCGCGCACGCGTTCGATGTATAGAATGTCGGCGCCGTCGAGCACACCGAGGCTCGCCGCCTCATTCACTTCGCCGACCAGCGAGCGCAAAATTGGCCGTGCCGTTTCGCGCAAGTCGGCGCGGCCGATGGCGTGCAGGCCAAGATCGGTCACTTTGAGCGTGAGGCGGAAGCGCTTGCTGTCGGGAATGCGGCTGACATAGCCGGCCATCACCAGCGTGTTGAGCATGCGAAACGCGGTGCCGGGATCGAGCGTCGCCAGCGCACCGACTTCGCTCAGTGTCAGTTCTGGGCGTTCGGCAGTGAAAGCTTCGAGAACGCGTAAACCCTTGGCAAGCGAATTGACCAGATTGCGCTGGTCGTCTTCGGCTTGCGGTCCAGCGGCGGGTTTGGTCGCGGCCACGGGAAGGCGCGCGCCGGCCGGTTTGCCTTCGCCCGTCGCCTTGGCTGTGCGTCGCTTTCCCCGCATCGCTTCCGTTCTAATGTTTCGGACTGCGAAATTTATTTGCGGGATAATTAGAGGACAGCCCGCAGCCGCCGTCAATCGTCAAATCCGCGAAGCGCGGTGCGACGGCGCGCTAAAGGCCACATGAAATTCAATGATGCGAGAAAAATCGCGGAACGGCGTTTTTGGGCGCGCCGCGATCCGCTGTGGTTGCGGGTCGCACAAACTATCGCGCGCGCGGCCGATCACTACCGGCAATCGCTAAACTAGCATTCCAATCTGACCACTTGATGGGGGCCCGTCAATTCCAGCCAATTGGGGCTAACTATTCGCCTGACGGCCGTGCGCGTGATCCAAGGTCGAAATTCGAGCCTAGACGAACTCAGTGATTGTAAATGGGCAGCCATCAAACCGATGTGCCTAACGAGCCGCATGGCGTTCTGCCGATCACCGCATTCCGTAACCTGCCAATATGCGAATCCGTTGTGTAGACGTGTTCATCACGCCTGATCCACTCTGATGGCGCGCTGTCTCACGCGATCAAAAGACGCGCCTGCCCAGCCATCGACCACGCAGTTTACAATTGGCCGGCTGTTGCGTGGGGCAAGCGAACCACGTAGCTCCAACCGCTTGCCGCACGTCAAGGTGATAACACCGAAGCCCGTCGGCGGCGCAGGCGCCGGCCGGTTTGGCTTTCAAGCGCGGCCTCCAGAAAATTCAGGCGCCGGTCGGCGATGGCGGCGATCTTGGCCGGCTCGCCCTTCTCGACCGCCTCCATCATCATCTGTACGTTGTCGAGAGCCAGCACGAGATCCGCGCGGGTTTGCAAAGTCTTGTAGCGAAACGGTTGGACCCAATGGAGCAACTGATCCATCAGCCGCACGATCAGGCTGTTGCGTGTCGCCCGGGCCAGTGCCAGATCGAATCGCATCGTCGCGATGATCGTCGAATGGACGTGGTCCGATGTGATCGTCTTCGCCGATGGCGCCGGTAGCGATCCGAGCCCGAAGGCGATCGCCTCGCGCATCTGATCGTAGTCGTCATCCTCGGCATATTGCGAGGCGATCTGCGCGACCCAGGGCAAAATCAGACGGCGCACCTCGAGCGCTTCATCGATCTCTCCGGGACGCATCTCCGGTGGCGCGACAATGAAATCGAGCGGCACGATCTCGCTTGCGACAAACGTGCCGCCGCCCGCTCCCGGTTTGACGGTGAGGATATTCGCCTCGACGAGAAGCTTCACGGCCTCGCGTATGGTCGGCCGGCTTACCTGCATCTGCTCGGCAAGGTTACGTTCCGACGG
>JAQSCR010000352.1 GCA_029945495.1 Pseudolabrys sp.
CACTGCGATGTCCGCTTCGAACGAAAAGAACTACCGCGCTGAGACCCGGCTGGTGCACGCCGGCACGCTGCGCTCGCAATTCAACGAGATGTCGGAGGCGATTTTCCTCACGCAAGGCTACAAATACGAAAGCGCCGAGGATTGCGAACTGCGCTTTTCCGGCAAGATCCCGGGCTATGTCTACTCGCGCTACAACAACCCGACCATGGACATGTTCGAGCAGCGTATGGCCGCGCTCGAAGGCGCCGAGGCCGCGCGCTCGACCGCGACCGGCATGGCCGCCGTCACCACCGCGCTGATGGGCCTGGTCAAACAAGGCGATCACGTCGTCGCCGCCAAGGCGCTGTTCGGCTCGTGCCGCTGGGTGATCGAGGAATGGCTGCCGCGTTTCGGCGTGCCCTGCACTTTGGTCGACGGCAAGGATCTTAATGCCTGGAAGGCCGCGGCGACCCCGAACACCAAAGTGTTCTTCATGGAGACGCCGACCAATCCGACGCTGGAGGTCTATGACATCCAGGCGGTCGCCGACATCGCGCACAACGCCGGCGCCAAACTGGTGATCGACAATGTGTTCGCCACGCCGCTGTACCAGAGCCCGCTGACGTTAGGGGCCGATGTCGTGGTCTATTCGGCGACCAAGCATATCGACGGCCAGGGCCGCGTCCTCGGCGGCGTCATCCTCGGTTCCGAGAAACTCATTCTCGACAACTATCACCAGTTGCTGCGGCAGACCGGTCCGTCGCTGTCGCCGTTCAATGCCTGGATCATGCTCAAGGGCCTGGAGACCCTGGCGGTGCGGGTGGAACGGCAGGCACAGACGGCGGGCGCGGTTTCGAATGCCCTGGCCGGCCACGCCAAGATCAACCGGCTGATCTATCCCGGCCGCGCCGATCATCCGCAGGCGGCAATCATCAAGAAGCAGATGACAGCCGGATCGACACTTTTGGCGTTCGACATCAAGGGCGGCAAGGAAGGCGCGTTCCGTTTCCTCAACGGGCTCAAACTTATTCTGATCACCAACAATCTCGGTGATTCAAAGAGCCTGATCACGCATCCGACCACGACCACGCACCAGCGATTGACGCCGGATCAACGCGCCGAACTCGGCATCGGCGATGGGCTGGTGCGGCTGTCCTGCGGTCTCGAGCACGCCGACGACGTGATCGAGGACCTTCTGACGGCGCTGGATAAGGTGTAAAAATGCGCCGACCTCAGTCGGCGAAATCCCAATGCGATATCGGCGCAGCCTTCGCCGATATAACCGGCCGCTGCGCGGCCTCGGCGATCGCCATGCCGAGGCCTTTGGCCATGCAGGCATAGCCCCAGTCGTTCAGGTGCAGCCCGTCGGCGATCACGAAACTATTGAACGGCAGGTGCTCGACCTCGGTCCACTCCTTCATCACCTCGAAACGCCGGAACAGCGCGATGTCCTCGCGCTTGGCGGTAGCGGCGATGAAATCGACCATCTGACCGGCCTGCGGCTTGACGATGACTTTAGGTGCGAATTGCGGATCGATCAGCACGACGTCGGCGCCGATAGCGCGCGCCCTGTCGACGCCTTCGCGGATCGAGGCGCCGCGATCGTTCAGCGCGTGATCGCGGATAAGCGAATTGGTACCCAACTGCCACAACAACAGGTCGGGCTTGGCGGCGACCACGGCGCTGTCGAAGCGCTTGAGCATGTCGGGGACTTCCTCGCCGTTGACACCGCGGTTGAGCACAGTGATCGCATGGCCGGGGAAATGGCGTTGTAGTTCGAGCGCCAGCTGGTTCGGATAGGAGGCCGCGCTTGAGCTGGCGCCGGCGCCCGCGGTCGATGACGAGCCGAGCGCGACGATAGTAATCGGCTCGCCGCTGGCGAGCTTGCGCGCCACCTGCTTCAACGGGACGGAAAGCCGGATCAGATCCTGCCGCGGCTTGCACGGCGGCGTGCCCGAGGGTTCGGCATGGGCCGAAAGCGGCGCGACGAACGATGCGAACAGGGCGACAACAGCGAGCCGCTGAAAGGCCCGGCAGGCGAGATCGATAGCTTGCACCGTTTCCGTCCCCTCAGCCCGCTTTACTTGCCCGGCTCTTGGCCACTCTCGGAATTTGGAACACTCGTT
>JAQSCR010000353.1 GCA_029945495.1 Pseudolabrys sp.
ATCTTCAGGTCCGGCATGCCGGTGTCGATCGGCTCGCTTGGCGGACTATCGATCACCTCGAACAGGACGCGCACGCCGACAAGGCCGGAGTTGAGTTCGATATTCAGCCGCGCCAGCCGCTTGGCCGGCTCATAGGCGAGCAGGAACGCGGTGATGAACGAGAAGAACTGGCCCGGCGTCGCGCCGGTGTCGATCACGCGATAGCCGCCATAGGTGATGGCCAGCGCAATAGCGATGCCGCCCAGCGTTTCCATCAGCGGGCTCGCGCGGGCGGAGACGCGCGCCATCTTGTTGGCTTCGTGCTCGACGGCGGCGACATTGGTGTCGAAGCGCTCGCGCATCGTGTCCTCGAGCGTGAAGGCCTTGACGATGCGAATGCCCTGCAAGGTTTCCTGCAAGGTCTCGAGAATGCGTGTGCCGCCGTGGAACTGGCTGCGGCCGATCTTGTAGATGCGGCGGATCAGCTTGCGCAGGATGAACAGCGCCGGCGGCGCGACCACGAAAGCGAAGAACGACATCAGCGGGTCTTGCAGCACCATCACCGTGACCAGGCCGATCAGCGACAGTGCATCGCGGCCGACCGAGGTGATCAAGAGGTTGAGGACCTGCGTCACTGCCGCGGCGCCGGTCGACAGGCGGGCAATGAACTCGGTGGAGTGCCGGTCGGAGAAGAAACTCAGGCCCTCGCTCAGCAGCTTGGAGAATACGGCGCGCTGGTTGTTGGCGACGATGCGGTTACCGATGCGCGACAGCACGACGGTGTGGCCATAGGTGGCCAGGCCCTTGATCGTAAACAGCAGCGCGGTGATGCCGCCGAGCGTGATGATGCCGGGCAGATTGCGATTGACGTAGGCCTGGTTGATGACGTCGCCGATCAGATAGGCGCTCGCGGCGGTACAGGCGGCCGACAGCGCCATCAGCACGAAGGCGAACGCATATTTGCGCCAGTGGACGGAGCCTTGTTCGGTCAAAAGCCGTTTGACCAGGGGCCAGGCGCGGTAACGCTCGTCGTCGGATAAAGGCAGCTTGGGTTGGTTCATCCGCCCTCTGTCGGGCATTGATTATGGCGCGTCAAGCGCGCTTTGGCGCGCCTGTTGGCATGCCCGGGGCGCGGGCATTTTTCAAGCCAATTGCCGATAAAAAACGCTGGATCAGCCCTGCGGCGCGCCGCGTTTTCCCTGCAGCCGCTTTTCCCAGGCCAGCGCATGCGCGACGATGGTGTCGAGGTCCTGAAACTGCGGTCGCCACGGCAGGGCGGCGCGAATGCGGTCGACATTGGCGACCAGCGCCGCCGGATCGCCGGGACGGCGGCCTTCGATCTCGACCGGAAAGTCGTGGCCGCTGACCCGCCGCACGGCGTCGACCACCTCGAACACCGAGCAGCCGCGGCCGTAGCCGCAGTTGAAAGTCATGCTGTCGCCGCCGCGGCGCAGATGGCCCAGTGCGGCCGAATGGGCGCGCGCCAGATCGCTGACGTGAATGTAGTCGCGAATGCAGGTGCCGTCCGGCGTCGCATAGTCGGTGCCGTAGACCGACATTTTCGGGCGCTTGCCGACCGCGGCCTCGCAAGCGACCTTGATCAGATGGGTCGCGTTCGGGCTCGATTGTCCGGTGCGGCCGCGCGGATCGGCGCCGGCAACGTTGAAGTAGCGCAGGATGACGAAACGCAGACCGTGCGCCCGCCCGGCATCGTGCAGCATAATCTCCGACATCAGTTTCGAAGTGCCATAGGGCGAGATCGGCGCGGTCGGCGCATCCTCCCGCAAGCTCGGCACTTCGGCATTGCCGTAGACCGCCGCCGTTGACGAGAAGATCAGCTGGCGGACGCCGGCATTGATCGCGGTGTCGAGCAGGGTGCAGGTGTTCATCGTGTTGTTGCGGTAATAGCCGAGCGGGTCGCTCACCGAATCGGGCACCACGATCGAGGCGGCGAAATGGATGATGGCGGTGACGCCATATTGCTCGATTGTTCTGGCCACCAGCTCGCGGTCGCCGGTCGAGCCATTGACGAAGGGCACCGAGGCCGGGAACAGATAGCGGAATCCGGTCGACAGATTGTCGAGCACGACGACGGAATCGCCGGCATCGACCCATTCATGCAC
>JAQSCR010000354.1 GCA_029945495.1 Pseudolabrys sp.
ACCATCGACTACGTCGCGGCCGACGCCGCCGGCAACACCAGCACATCCACGCGCACCGTCATCGTCGAATCCCCCGCTACCGCCGAACCTGCACCCGCGCCCTAATCATTCTGAGAACGCCTAGCGACCATGGGCTTTTTGCATAAATAAAAAGGCGCACGCGGTTTGGGGCTGGGGGCATTGCACCGCGTGCGCCGGGCCGAAAGGGACGAAATCGGCCATTGCCAAATATCTAGGTATCGAAGATGCGCAGTTCAATGGCTGCAATGACGCGGAAAGGCGCATATGATGCTTCGATGCGCACCCCATCGCTCGCCTTTGGCGATAACTTTATTTGTCGGCACTGCGGGGCGGAGTACCGCGTGAGCTATACCGAATTGCCCATTGCTGACAGCGGCAGCGTCTATTGTGATGTTTGCCGACGGCAAATGATCCAGTGGAACTCTTCCCAGGAACCATCCTACAAACTCGTGAAGCGACCCGACCCAATATGACCAAAAGTCCGCAGCCGCCCAATAGCGCCGAATGCGCCCTCTCGACCGAGGAAGTGAAGCAGCTCTATTCGCAAAGTAAGTAAGAGAGACAACGGTAAGCTGCTTGCCGTACTATGTGCGCGAACGCAGGCAACGGGATGAGCAACAATGAAAGCCAGCGAATCCAAGGACCTCAAGAAGGGCGCCCGCGTTTATTGGCGAGGCGATGCCGATGATAGCGGCATTATCACCGAAACGAGTTGGAATGCGGTCACGATCGCCTGGAACAATGGGAAGGTTGCCAGCGTACACCACGGGGATATGGGCGAAATTCAGCTAAAGCCGACAACGGCGACCGCAATCTCGACTATAAAACCTTCCTCAACGGAAAGCTCGTGAGCGACATTGTCATCGACACATCCGCCGCCGCGACGGACACCATCGACTACGTGGCAACCGACAATGCTGGAAACACCGCCACCAGCAAATGAACCGCCATCATCGAGCCCGTCACGTTAGGCGCCATGGCTGGCGTAACGTGCAAGGTCTTATGCACGCGCATGAGATTGTAATGCGCGAAATGCAGGGCGACTGCCCTACAAAACAAAGGCCCCTTTCGGGGCACTTGCAACACTTCCGAGTCACACCGCGTCTTTTGCTGCCTTCACGGGACGTGCCCTGATGACCTTCCGAGCCGGTCTAGCCTTGAATTCCATCGGCTCCTTAGTGAAGGGATTAATGCCTTGGCGCGCCTTGGTGGCGGGCTTCTTAATGACGACGAACTTTGCAAAGCCAGGAACCAAAAAGGCACCGGTCTTCTTGAGTTCTTTATAGCCAATGGTCGCGAGCGTCTCCATGACGCCCTTAACGTCTTTCTTTGTCAGCTTGTCCGAATGCTCGGCAGTAATTTTCTCAATCAGCTCCGACTTCGTCATCAGCTTTGACATTTATGTTTGCTTCCTATCCGTTTTGAAAAACCAGCCTGATTCGTGTGCATCAAATAATATTTGAAAATCCAGCCAGAAAACCTACATCAGCCCGCGATTTGCACAGCTTTGTTCAAACCTGGGGGTATCAGCGTCGCACCATAAGCCGGCTTCAGGGCGACCGGCCCTCACGCTTTCCGCTTCTTCTTTAATGAACGCAGGGAAACGCCGAGCTGGAATGCCTTCTGGCGCGTGGCGCCTTCCGTGCGTTTCAGTTTGCGTGCGATCACGCTCGCCTTTTCTTTCACTCGCGCAAGCGTCCGTAGTTCTCGCACATCATCCTTTGTCCACGAGCGCTTTACAGCTTTCCGAGCCATCGTTGTTCCTCACAATACATTTGAGTGGCGGCGCTTGTACCACGACCGTCTAAGAAACATAGGTATCGATATAGTTGCAATCGACACACATGGCTCGTTCTCACGGCGTTGTCGGAGCAGTTGAGTCGACTGGATCAATAATCACTGTGCGTCCAGATGTCGCCGGAAGCACCAGCGCGTCCACTCGCACCGTTATTGTCGAAACGATTTAGGAAAATGCCGCGTCTCTCCGGCCGCGCCATTTATGCAACAAAAAGTGATCCACGCCTCATAGCGGAACATTCTCATTCATGGCGCTGAGTTGCAGCGCATAGCGCGCGGTTACTGCTTCAAAAAAACATGGGTAATTCCCGTGTCCTCTCTAACGAGGACACAGCGAATGAACCCCCACAAATCTTCGAAGTACCGCACAATCTACGCAGATCCTCCGTGGCCCGAATATGGCGGCGGCAAAATTAAACGAGGTGCTGACCGGCACTACCCCCTCATGTCACTCAAGGCGATTGTGCACCTCGGTAACGCCTTGCAGGAGCACATCGCGGACGACGGGTGCCATTTGTACCTGTGGGTCACGAACACGCATCTCGCCAACGGCTTTTTGGTGATGGACAGGTGGGGCTTCGACCACAAGACCACCGTCACGTGGTGCAAGGACCGTTTTGGCTTAGGCCAGTACTACAGGGGTCAAACGGAACACTGCCTCTTCGGTGTGCGCGGCCGGCTCCCCTATCGCATCACGGACGTAGGCAAGCGCTCCCAGGGCGTCACCGCTATTCACGCTCCTCGCACGACACATTCCGCGAAGCCGGACGAGATGCGGCGCATGGTCGAGAAAGTCAGCCACGCGCCCCGCTTGGAACTATTCGCACGCCGCAAAACTGAAGGTTGGAGTGTGTAGGGCAACGAAATCGCAAGCGGCATCGTTCTAGCGAACGGTTTTCGAACTGTGACTCACGGCAACATGACAGATAGCATTGTGTAACAGAGCGGCATTCTCGCGTGGAAAAGACGGCGCCTGCTAGAGCGTTGAAACGAGCGTATTGAATGCGGTCTTGTATCTCCGTAAGGAGTCCTTGGGGACTTGCGTGTCTTTGGAGTGGATTTTGTATTTCCCCAATTTAATTTTATGCAGCGGCAGCCCCAAATGCGAAGTAACTACGCTCACACTATGAGCGTCTGGCAAATCCAAAAAAACAGCCTTCGACTGAGAGAAGATTGCCTTGTTCGCTTTAAACAGATTTTGCGCACGTTTCTTTATCTCATCATACATTGCGGAGAACGCCTTCGACGCTTTTTGCTCGTACTGAGTGCTGCGGTTTAAAGGTATCGTGTGTATCGTTGGCAACGCCAAGCCGTAGGTTTGGGCACGCTTATGAAAACTGACAGATGCATATGCCGCAGGGACATTAATCCCGTAGACGAGCTGGCCGATATTTGAGATAGCTCGTGCGGATGATCCATCCGCCGAACACGGCACGATCAGGCGGTCTGCCGCCAAGATCGCCAGTTCTGTATATGCGGAAAAGCTGGGATTGCAGTCGATGAAGAAAACGATTTCACTTTTCAGCTTGGCATTCGCGACCAATAAATCCTTTAGCCATAGATGAACATTTGCCCACGAATCGGAGGGAAGTGTCTGCCCGGCAATTTGGTTGATTGCCTGGGCTTGAATTTCAAGTGAAGGGTCTCCAGCAATCAAGTAAATATTGCTGTCGAGATTTTTGTTGTACTTATCGGCCTTGAGCAGATAGTTGGTTTCATTGCCAGTGAGCTTATGAGGACTCGAAATTCTTTCGTCGAAGTAACCGCCAATGGTCTGCCGGTTCTTGGCCGAAAGAATTTTTTGAAGTTCATCGGCGCCGTGGCCGTTTCCTCCAAGAACGACCTCACTGATATTTGCCTGTGGGCACATGTCGACAATGACAACCGTTTTGTCAGGATGCTGCCGCGCGTATTCGCATGCGGTAATGAAAGCCACAAACGACTTTCCCACGCCGCCCTTATTGTTCCAAATCGCATAACGCATTTAAAGCTCCTAATTGCCTGACACCCTTTTCGTCTGAAAGCGTATCGGCTGCCAGCCAGTGATACAAATAACTTAATGCCATTCGGAAAAATATTACGCGCTGCAAACTCAAAAAGATCAATCTTTCTGGGCTTTTTTCTTCGGCGGGCGTGCCGCTTTCTTGGGGGATGGTTTACGGGGCCGAGCTGGACCTACAGACGCTCGTATGGACGCGGGGGCGGGACTTCCCAATAGCGAGACTGGAGAGCCGCCTGAAGTGCCCGCGTTGCGGATCGCGGAAGGTGCGGGTGGCTTTTACGGTGCCGCCGACCGTACACCGCCAAGCGGCGGAATAAAGAAACGGGCGGCATTTGCGCCGCCCGCCTTACTGAAACTATTACGCGGACTGCTTCATCATCGCAGCCGCTTTGCTGCCCAGATGCTTCTTCTCACGCAGCACTTCATGTACGCACCGCTGGTTCACTTTAAACACGGCACCAATCTCGTGTTGGTGGTGCCCGAGTGCATCCAACTGCCAAACAATTACTGCTTCAGGAAACGTCAGTTGCGTCTTGTGAGACATCAATGTCTCTCCAATTGGACGCCGAATGGCCACCTTGCGAATCAACGCGGCACGTGATTCCGTTCGCGAACTGGGTCGTCCGAACGACGCCGCAGTAGTCTACAGATCGTGGGAGGCTGGTCGCCTGGGGAGGTATGCCAGCTTCTTCCACCAAAGAGCGACTCGGTTCGCCCTTCATCAATGAACATCCTTAGACAGCGCAATTTAAGCAACCCTCGCGTTGCATCCGTCGATAATTTCCCCAGGCGTCCACAGGGCAAAGAGAATATTCAGAGAATAACGCTTCTAAGCCATTGATATTGCTTATAGGAGAAAAGCTTCCCAAGCTGTCGACAAATCTCTCGTCTGGGTTTTGCAGGCCGAACTGGAAATGACGATAGCGATCCTCGATTCGTAACGGGCGAAAGAGCCAAAAAAGAGCCACGCGACAGGGCGCAGAATCTAAGGTATTGAAAACATTAGCGGTCCCGTAGCTCAGCAGGATAGAGCAGCGGTTTCCTAAACCGAAGGTCGGAGGTTCGACTCCTCTCGGGACCGCCATGTAATCAAATGAGAATTTCCGATTTGTAGCCCGAGCGAATTCATCTGAACTGTCATGCCGGCCAGATCTGGCCGCCGCCATCGACGCGGATGACCTGGCCGGAGACGAACTCGCCCATCGGCCCGGCCAGGAATTCGACGACGCGCGCGACTTCATCGACTGTGGCGATACGGTCGAGGGTGCCTTCGGTGGCCAATCTTTCCGGATCGACCACGCGCGTCGCGACAAAGCGTTCGGTTCGGGTGTCGCCCGGTGCGATGCAGTTGACCGCGACATTGTAGGTCCGCATCTGGTCGGCGAGACAGCGGGTGAAGTGCAGCGCGCCGGCCTTGGCCGTCGCGTAGATCGACGCATGGGTGCGGCCCTTGAAGGCGGCGACCGAACCGATGGTGATAATCCGGCCAGTCCGGCGTTCCATCATACCGCGCGCCACCTCCTGGCAGACGAAAATCGTGCTCAGGAGATTGCGGTCGATCACGGCGCGGACGTCTTCCGACTTGATGTTGACGACGTCGTTCGGGTCCGGCTTGCCGCCTGCGGCCGCGATGTCGCCACCTGCGTTATGCACCAGAATGCCGAGCGGGCCGAGTGCGGCCTCGGCCTCGCGTACGGTGCGGGCGACGTCTTCCATCACGGTGAGGTCGGCGAGGACCTTGACCGTGCGCACACCGTGCCGGTCGGCGGTCGCTTTTACGACATCGGTCAACGTTTCGGTGCCGCCGTATTCCGAAGGGCCATGCTCGCGCATGCCATGCACGGCGACGTGACAGCCAAGCGAGGCCAGCCGCTCGGCGAAGGCGCGGCCAAGGCCACGGCCGGCGCCGGTGACGAGGGCAACCCGGCCTTCGAGGATTCGCTTTTGCATGGCGTCGTTCCTAATCGAGCGTCAATGTCAGGCCGACGGCGATGGTCTGCGCCAGACACATCGGGGCCACCATGGTGCGTAACGCCGCTTCCGGCATGTCGGGAATTTCGAACGTCACCGACGCACCCTTGACGATCGGGCTGAGCAGACTGTCGGTAATCGAGATAGTCGGCACGCCACGGGCAACGAGCTCGGGAAAGAGTTTCGCCGTATCGGGATTGTAGGTCCGAAAGCTGATGGCGACCAGCGCGTCGGTCGGCGTTGCGGCGGCGGCCTGGTCGCCGAGCGCACTGCCCAGTCCGTCGAGGATGAAGACGCGGCGGCCGATCTTGCGCAGTACATAGGTGAGATGCGCGGCCACCGGGAATGAGCCACCCAGCCCGAGCACATAAATGGTCTTGGCCGCACCGAGAATCCCGATGGCATCGGCGAGGTCTTTTTCCTGGACGCGGTCCTGCAGGCTCTCCAGCGAGACCATGCCTTCGGAGGCGAAGCGTTGCAGAATCGCTTGCGGATTATTGGCGCCCTGAAAGCGGCCATCGCGCCGCAGACCGGCGATGCGCTCCTTGTAGCTTGGCGCAACGCTGGCGACGAGCCGCGAGCGGAACACCTGCTGCATCTCCGTGAAGCCGCCGTAGCCGAGAGCGTTGGCAAACCTGACGATGGCGGAGGGCTGCACCATGGCGCGTTGCGCCACTTCAGCGACCGTGCCGAGCGCCATTTCCGTCGGATGCTCCAGCGCGAATTCGGCGATGACCCGCAGGCGGTCGGAAAAGCTGCTGTGCTGGCGAGCGATTTCGCGGCGCAGCTCTTCGTGCGTTCCGTGCGGGACGGCTTTGGTTTTGGGGCTATTTCGCATGTGCAGGGCTCGTTTTGGCTCGCGGCTGACCGTGACCTATATATTCTACTTTACAGAAAATATGGAATGTATATTCTATTCACAGCGACGAGCGGTCTCCGATCAATGAACCGCCGCCAGGGGAGGACACTATGAAGAAATCCAAAACCGCGTCCGGGCTTTCGCGCCGCCTCATCGTTAAAGGTGGCCTGTTGTCTGCCACAGCGGCATTTTTCGGTCCATGGAAGCACAACCATGTGTGGGCGCAGGGCGCCAAGCCGATCAAGCTCGGCCTCACCTGCGACGCCAGCGGCCAATATGGCAATAGCGGGCAGGACGATCTGCGCGGCATTCGCCTCGCGATCGACGAGTTCAACGCCAAAGGCGGCGTGCTCGGACGCAAGGTGGAATGGGTGACGGCCGACACCGAAACCAACCCCGCCACTGGCACCCGCGTCGCCGAGCGCTTTATCGCGCAGGATCAGTGCGGCTTCCTCATCGGCGCGCTGCATTCCGGCGTCGCCAATGCGATCACGCAGGTCGCCAACAAATACGGCGTCATCTACTTCAACACCAATTCATCGGCGCCGAGCGAAGCGGGCGAGAATTGCTCGCGCGTCAAATTCGTCTGGGACGGCAACGGCACCAACTTCTCCAAAGCCGCGGTGCAGAACGCGGTGCAGAAGATCGGCAAGAAGTGGTTGCTGCTGACCAACGATTATGTCTGGGGTCACACGACCTCGGCGGCGACCAAGGCCGAAGTTGAGAAAGCCGGCGGCCAGATCATCGACAATCTGCTGGTGCCGCAGAACACGCGCGACTTCACGTCGTATCTGCTGAAGGTGCAGCAAGCCAAGCCGGACGTGGTGGCGATGGCAATCGGCGGCGACGACATGAAGGTGCTGCGCCAGCAGATCGTCTCGTTGAAAATGGACGACAAGGTCGCCTGGATCAACAATCAGCAGGACTGGCCGGATATCTGGGGCCAGGCCGACACGTTGTTCGGCGTCTTCGGCACCAGTTGGTATCACAAGCTGCCGTTGCCGGGCGTCGCCGAATTCGTCAAGCGCTGGCAGACGGCCTATCCGCAATCGCCGATCCCGGTACCGGGCAACGTGTCGTATAACGGCTACGTATCGACTCGCGAATTGCTGCGTGCAATCGAACGCGCCGGCTCGACCAACAACCGCGCCGTCATCAAGGCGCTGGAAGGCCACAAGATGCCGGCGGCCGACCGCATGCAGCACTTCGACGCCTATATCGATGCTGACACGCATCAGGTGCAGCAGACGATCTATCTGGCGCGGCGCAACGCCAAGCCAGCCGATCCGACCGACCTGTTCGACGTCATCAGCTGGACCAAGCCGGAAACGGCTCTCGATGATGACGCACCGAAGAAGTGCAAGATGAAAGCGCCCGCGGACATTCCCACATTCGACGCCTGATCTTGGGTACTGGGGCGCCCCGGAATAATCTCCGGGGCGCCTTCTCTTTTTGTTGCTGCAACAGACAAGCAATCCATGTCGTTCATGAACCTCCTGCCGCACCTTCTGAACGGCCTCACGCTCGGTCTGCTGTTCTCGCTGATCGCGCTCGGCTTCATGCTGATCCTCGGCCTGATGGAGCAGATAAACCTCGCGCACGGCTCGCTGTTTGCGCTCGGGGCCTATTTCGCCTATGCGCTGTGCGCGGCGCGCTTGCCGCTGCCGCCGGACTGGCTGGCGGTCTGGGCCGGCGTGCCGCTGATCTGGCGCTTCGCCGCGGCGGTCGTGCTGGCGCCGGTCCTGGTCGCACCGTTCGGCCTGATCCTGGAACGGCTGATGCGCCGAACCTATGGCCGCGACCCGCTCTATGGCCTGCTGCTGACCTTCGGCGTCGCCATGGTCATCGAGGAGCTGATCCGCGTCGTCTGGGGTACGCCCGATTACATGCTGCCGGTGCCGCGCGAAATTTCAGGCGGCTTCATCATGCTCGACCTGATCTGGTCGGCCTATCGCTTCTGGGCGGCCGGCATGGCGGTCGCGGCCATGGCGGTGGTCTGGGTCATCGTCGAGCGCACGCGCTTCGGCGCGATGGTCAAGGCCGGCGCGCATGACAGCGAAATCGTCCAGGCGCTCGGCATCGACCTGACAAAGCTGCGCGTCTGGGTGTTCGTGCTCGGCACCATGATGGCGGCATTCGCTGGCGTCATCATGGCGCCGCTCTGGGGCATCCGCCCGCATATGGGCGTCGATGCCGTGGTGCCGGCGTTTCTCATCATCGTGCTGGGCGGTGTCGGCAGCTTCTGGGGCGCGGCCATCGGCGGGCTGCTGGTAGGCATGGTGGTCGGCCTGTCGGCGGCTTATGCATCTGAGTGGTCGATGCTGTCGATGTATCTGCTGCTGCTGCTGGTCGTCACTTTCCGGGCGCGCGGCCTGTTCGGCAAGAAAAGCGTGTTGGAGGTCTAGATGGCGCCGCCACGCACCGCTCCCACCATCACGTGGGCGATGATTGTCGTCTGGCTGGTTTTCGCCAGCGTTCCGCTCTGGATCGAAAAGGTCGGGCTCTATCAATATCTCGGCGTCGAAATCCTGATCTTCGCCATGTATGCGCTCGCCTACAATCTGGTGCTCGGACATGCCGGCCTGCCGTCGTTCGGCCACGGCGCGTTCGTCGGCGTCGGCGCTTATGCGGTCGGCTTGGCGCAGTTCAACGTCGCGGCCAACCTATGGATCTGTCTGGCGGTCGCGGTTGGCGCCGCGGCGGTCGCCGGCGCGCTGGTGGCACTTTTCATTTCGCATCGGCGTGGCATCTATTATGCGCTGATGACCATCGCCTTCGGCCAGATCTTCTGGTTCGTGGCGATCAAGGCGCACAGCCTGACCGGCGGCGAAGACGGGTTACTGAAGATCGCGCGGCTGCCGGCCACATTCGGCATGACGACGTTCGATCTCACCAGCAACGTCGCTCTGTATTATTTCGTGCTCGTGGTGTTCGCCGCCGTGTCGTTCCTGCTGTGGCGCATCGTCCATTCGCCGTTCGGCCGGGTGGTCAAGGCGATCAAGCAAAACGAAACCCGCGCCCGCTTCGTCGGCTACGACGTCTGGCGCTTCAAGGCGGCAATCCTTGTCCTCTCGGCCTGCCTGTCCGGTCTGGCCGGTGCGCTGTTCTCTATGGCGCAGACCTCGGCCTTCCCCGATGTGATGAGCCTGCATTATTCCGGCTATGTGGTGATGATGACGCTGGTCGGTGGCGGCCTGGTGTCGTTCTGGGGCCCGGTCATCGGCGCGGCGGCGTTCTTCCTGGCGCGCGACATCATCGGCGCCGTCACCACCGGCTGGATGCTGTGGTTCGGCATGTCCTTCGTCGTGCTGGTGCTGTTCAAGCCGGAAGGCATCGCCGGCATTTACCAGAGCCTGGCGCAACGCCGCGCCAAGACCGCGGCGCCGGTCGTCGCGCCGACGTCGCAGGTGAGGTAGCCATGGCCCTGTTTGAAGCCAAGGACTTGCATTTGCGTTTTGGCGACCGCGTCGTGCTGGAGAATGTGTCGCTGGCTTTCGAAGCCGGGCAATTGTCCGGCATCATGGGACCGAACGGCGCCGGCAAGACGACGTGCTTCAACGTGCTCACCGGCCGTTACAAGCCCGATCGCGGCCAAGTGCTGTGGCAGGGGGAGGACATTACCGGCCGCAGTCCGCAGGCGATCGCGCGGCTCGGCATCGCCCGCTCGTTCCAGTTGATGAATCTGTTCGACGAATTCTCGGTGTTCGAGAACATCGCCATCGCGCTGCCGCAGACTCGCGCGCGGTCGCGCAATATGGTGAGGGAGGCCTATGCCGACGCCGCCCTTGTCGATGAGGCCCATGCCATTCTCAAGCGTGTCGGCCTCGCCGAGCGGGCCGGCGACGAAGCGAAATCCTTGCCGTATGGGGCGCGCCGCGCGCTCGAGATCGGTGTCGCGCTCGCCTGCCGTCCCAAGCTGCTGTTCCTCGACGAGCCGACCGCCGGCCTCGGCAGCGACGGCCGGGCGCGGCTTGCCGAACTCATTCTCAAACTCAAGGGCAGCGTGACCATCGTCATCATCGAGCACGACATGGAATTCCTGTTCTCGCTGGCCGACCGGATATCGGTCATCCATTGGGGCCAGGTCATCGCCAAGGGCACGCCGGCGGCGCTGAAAGCCAATCCCTGGGTAGAGGCTTCCAATCTCGGGAGGCTGAATTGATGCTCGACGTCAGCGCAATCGATTCATTTTACGGCGAGACACAGGCACTGTTTTCGGTGTCGCTGTCGGTCGAGGCCGGCGAGGTGCTGGCGCTGCTCGGCGCCAATGGCGCCGGCAAGACCACGGTGCTGCGCTCGATCCTCGGCCTGACGCGGGCGCGGCGCGGCGATATCCGTTTTCAGGGCCGCTCGATCACGGCGCGCGCGACCCACGACATCGCCTGTGCCGGCATCGGCTGGGTGCCGGACGACCGCAGGCTGTGCCCGACTTTGACAGTGGCGAAGAACCTGTCGCTCGGCGTCAAGCGCAGCCCGTTCCGCCCCTGGACGCTAGGCGAAGTGACCGAGATTTTTTCGCCGCTCAAATATCTGATGGGGCGCGAGGCGGAAACACTATCCGGCGGCGAGATGCAGATGGTCGCGATCGGCCGCGCGCTGCTTGGCGCGCCCGGGCTGGTGCTGTTCGACGAGCCAAGCCAGGGCCTGGCGCCGAAGATCGTCGATGACGTGCTGGCGGTCATTCGCCGGCTGAAAGCGGCGGGCGTCGCCAGCATCATTGTCGAGCAGAATGTCGACATCGCGCTGTCGGTCGCCGATCGCGTCGTGGTGCTGTCGCAAGGCCATGTCGCCTGGAGCGGCGATGTCGCGGCGCTGAACGCCGATCCTTCACTCAAGCGGCAATTGCTCGGGGGCCTGTCATGACCGCGCCGCTCCTCGCACTGGAAGGCGTCGGCCGCATCTATCGCCGCGGTCTGTTCGATCGCACGCCGGCGTTCCAGCTTCACGTCGACAAAGCCTTTGACCGTCCGGAAATCGTCGGCGTCCTCGGGCCTAATGGCGCCGGCAAGACCACTCTGTTCGAGATGATCGCCGGTTCCAACGCGCCGTCGCAAGGGCGCGTGCTGGTGGCCGGGCAGGATATGCAGCGCGTGCGCTATCTGCAGCGCGACCGGCTGGCAATCCACTATCACCAGTCGTATCAGGTGCGGCAATTCAAGAAGACCAGGCCGGCCTTCATCATGGAGCAGGCGGCACGCAGCTATCCGATGGTGCATCTGTTCGACGAGCCGCAATTTAACACCCAGGACGGCTATATCGGCTTCATGCTGGATTTCTTCCGCAAGTTGCGCGCCGAGGGCTGCCTGGTCTTCGTTTGTCTGCATCCGACCTCGGCCTATCAGATCAACATCTTGCAGGAAATCTGCGAACGCTTCCTGTTCGTTAAAGGCGGCTCGGTCAGCGAACACGCCGAATTTGCGGGCTTGATGGAACAGGCGGACGTGCGGCAATATCTCGGCGCCTTGGCGCGCTGACGGCCGGCGACGCGGCCACTCGATAAAACTCATGAAGGGCGGAAACAATGACAACGCAGTATCTCGATACGCTGGATCATTTCATCAACGGCGTCTGGGCACAGCCGACCTCAAGCGAGAGCCAGACGGTGGTCAATCCCGCCACCAACAAGCCGATTGGCAGGCTCGGCCATGCCTCTCGCGCCGATCTCGACAGTGCGCTAGCCGCGGCGCAGGCAGGCTTCAACATATGGCGGCGCGTCTCCGCCTTCGAGCGCGGCAAGATCCTGCGCAAGACAGCCGATCTCATGCGCCAGCGCGTCGACCGAATCGCCACTCTGCTTACCCTGGAGCAGGGCAAGCTCTTGGCCGAGGCCAAGCTTGAGGTGCTCGGCTCCGCCGACGTGGTCGATTGGTTCGCCGAGGAAGGCCGTCGCGCCTATGGGCGCATCATTCCGGCGCGCGCCGATGGCGTGCGCAATATGGTCATCATGGAGCCGATCGGTCCGGTCGCCGGCTTCTCGCCGTGGAATTTCCCGGTGCTGCAGGCGGCGCGCAAGATTTGCGGCTCGCTGGCCGCCGGCTGCTCGATCATCATCAAGTGCCCGGAAGAAACGCCAGCCTCGCCGATCGAGTTCGTCAAATGTTTCCAGGACGCCGGCGTGCCCGCGGGTGTGATCAATCTGCTGTACGGCGTGCCGAAAGATATTTCGGAATATCTGGTCGCCTCGCCGGTGATCCGCAAGATTTCGTTCACAGGCTCGGTGCCGGTCGGCAAGCTGCTCGGTTCGCTCGCCGGCCTGCACATGAAGCGCGCCACCATGGAACTGGGCGGCCATGCGCCGGTGCTGATTTTCGACGATGTCGACACTGACAGCGTCGCGACTTTGCTGGCCGGCATGAAGTACCGCAATGCCGGCCAGGTCTGCGTGTCGCCGACGCGGTTCTTTGTGCAGAACAAAGCCTACGACAAGTTCGTCGGCAAGTTCATCGACCTCGCCAAGCAGATCAAGGTCGGCGACGGCATGGACCCAGCGAGCAAGATGGGCCCGCTGGCCAATCCGCGCCGCGTCAACGCGATGGAAAGTATTGTGCTCGACGCGAAGGAGAAAGGCGCCAAGGTGCAAATCGGTGGCAACCGCATCGGCAACGAAGGCAACTTCTTCGAGCCGACCGTGCTCACCGACGTTCCGGACAATGCGCGCATCCTGCACGAGGAGCCGTTCGGGCCGATTGCCACCATGATCCGCTTTAACGATGCCGACGAAATGTTGACCAAGGCCAACAGCCTGCCATTCGGGCTCGCCAGCTACGCCTTCACGCACGATGCAAAAACCGCGACGAAAGTGTCGAACACATTGGATCACGGCATGGTGTCGATCAACCACTTCGGTATCGCGCTGCCGGAAACGCCGTTTGGCGGCATCAAAGATTCAGGTTACGGCCACGAAGGCGGCATTGAGGGTCTCAATGCCTATTTGCAGACGAAGTTCATCAGCCATCTTGCATAAGAAGAATAAGAAGGTGTTGAATCGGCTTTCAAGGAACGCCTAACGGAAGTCGGGAAATAGATCTTCCATTGGCGCCATTCGGTGAATGTCGCGGCGCCATGCGCGCGCCGACGGCCAGCTTTTCGTTTATCAGGCGAGCGAACTCATCGACTTTTTCAGGATCAATTTCCGTTGTGAATCCCTGATTTCGCCGACATCTCGCGGTGCCGGCGACGAATGCGTGCGCCCCCGCGCCTGCACCTGCGGCCGATCTGGCGTCAGTTCGAAAAGGACGACGTCATTTCCGCGCCGTGCTCCTTGACGGAGCGGATCGAGTCGAGACCGTGTGCGCAAGTGCGCGTGCCGGCTTGGCGGCAAGTCCTCGCGTCGCCAGTTCGATCAGGGCGGCGGAAGCGTCCTCGGAGCTCCAGTCTCCTGTGGGCGAGTACCATTTCGTCACCCAATGGACCGCGCCGAGCAGCATGAAGACGGCAAGCTTTGGATCGGTTTCCAGGATGCTGCCGTCGTCGATCCCCATTTTGACGAGAGCACGCAACCGCGCTTCGAACTTGTCGCGCAGTTCGATGACATGCAAGGCGCTATGCTTCTCGAGCGCGTTCTCCTCCAGTAGCAGGACCGGCACGCCCAGATCGCTGATCATCGCGCGCAGGTAGCCGGTCATGGCGATCTGGATCTTCTCAAGTCCGGTCTTGCCAGTGCGCTCGCCGAATTCGAGATGTTCGTTGGCAATTTCCATCGCCTCTTCGTGGCACGCACAAAGGAGATCGTTCTTGTTGTCGACATAGCGATAAAGCGCGGTCTTGGTCACGCCCAGCCGCTCGGCCACGTCTTCCAGTGTCGTACCGTAACTTCCCCGTCGGTTGAAAACGCGCGCCGCCTCACGAATGATGGCCTTGCGCTTGTGTTCTTTCTGCTCGGCCCGGCTCGGGACCGCATTAGCCCATTTGTTCATCATTAGCCTCTTGCAACGGCGCCACGGTCGGCTGGCAACGCACCTGGTCCGAGCATCTTGCCCGGGTTCAAAATATTGTCTGGATCGAGAGCTCGCTTGATTGCAAGCATTATGTCAACCGCCTCGCCATGCTCCTCGCGCATGAATTGGGTCTTGCCGAGGCCGATGCCGTGCTCGCCCGAGCAGGTGCCTTGCATCGCCAGCGCCCTGCGCACCAGCCGCTCGTTCAACAGCTTGATGCGCGGCAACGATGCCGGGTCGGCCGGGTCGAAGAAGATCGTCAAATGGAAATTGCCGTCGCCGACGTGGCCGAGGACCGGCGCGAACAGGCCTTCGCGCTCGATATCGGCTTTGGTGGCGAGGATGCAGTCGGCCAGCTGCGAGATCGGTACGCAGACGTCGGTCGGCCACATCGACCAGCCCGGGCGCATCTGCTGGTTGGCCCACACCGCGTCGTGCCGCGCCTGCCAGATGCGCGTTCGCTGCTCGGCCTGGACCGACCATTTGAATGCCGCGCCGCCTTCGCCGGCCGCGATCGCCTGCACCGCCTTGGCTTGTTCCTCGACGCCGGCGGCGGTGCCATGAAATTCCATCAGCAGCGTGTTGCCGGGCGGAAGCCCGAGTTGCGCATAACGGTTAATGGCCTCGACCTGCACGTCGTCAATCAGCTCCATGCGGGCGATCGGAATGCCGGACTGAATCGTCGCAATGGTGGTGTTGACGGCACCCTCGAGCGTCTCGAAAGCGCAACTTGCGCCGGCGATGACTTCGGGAATGCCGTAGAGGCGCACGGTCAGTTCGGTGAAGATGCCGAGCAGGCCCTCCGAGCCGACGAACAGCCGCGTCAGGTCGAGCCCGGCCGAGGATTTGCGCGCGCGCGATCCGGTGCGGATGACGCGGCCGTCGGCGGTCACGACCTCCAGCGCCAGAACATTCTCGCGCATCGTGCCGTAGCGGACGGCGTTCGTGCCGGAGGCCCGGGTTCCGGCCATGCCGCCGATCGAGGCATCGGCGCCGGGATCGATCGGGAAAAACAATCCGGTGTCGCGGATATGCGCATTCAAAGTCTTGCGGGTGACGCCCGGTTGGACGACCGCGTCGAGATCGCTGGCGTTGATCGCGATGATCGCGTTCATCTCGCTCATGTCGACGCAGACGCCGCCGCGCGGCGCCGAGATATGTCCTTCGAGCGAGGTGCCGGCGCCGTAAGGGATGACCGGCACCCGATGGGCACGACAAATATTGACGATCGCAACCACATCGTCGCGGGAGCGGGGATAGACGACCGCGTCCGGCGGTTGCGGCTTGTGGTGCGAGATGTCGCGGCCATGCTGTTCCCTGACAGCCAACGCCGTGGACATCTTCATGCCGGACATGTTGCCCAACTGGGTCAGACAGCCGGCGATATCCTGCGTTGCATCAGACATTCGCCTGGACGTTCCCTTGGCAGGCATTTGCCCGCCGAGCGCGCTGCCCGGCGGGCCAATCGAAAGCGTTGCGTCAGCCTTAGCCGCGCAGCACGCTCTGCATGAACGAGTCCATCGGCGTTTCGTTGACGCTGAACCAAAGATGCGCTTCGGAGCGATACTTGGACCAGTTGTCATAGATGCGCTTGAAATGGGCGCTCTTGCCACTCAATTCGGTATACAGATCCTGCGACGCCTTGAAGCTAGATTCGAGGACCTCGCGTGAGAATGGCTTGAGCTCGACGCCTTGGCTCATCAAGCGCCGCATCGCCGCGGTGTTTGCCGAGTCGTACTTCATTAGCATTGCGCGCGAGGCCTCGGCCGAGGCGGCGCTGACGACGGCCTTGTAGCTTGCCGGCAGCTCTTCCCACTTCTGCTTGTTGATGAAGAGGTTTGTCAGCGGCCCGTAGTCCCAAAAGCCCGGGTAATAGTAGAATTTGGCGACCTTGCCGAGCCCGAGCTTCTCGTCGTCCATCGGGCTCGTAAACTCCGCGGCATCGATCGTGCCGCGCTCGAGCGCCGAATAGACGTCGCCGGCCGCCAACTGCTGCGGCACAACGCCGAGCTTCTGCAGCAGTTGGCCGCCGAGGCCGCCAATGCGCAGTTTTAGTCCATTGAGGTCCGCGGTGGTGTTGATCATCTTGCGGAAGAAGCCGCCCATCTGCGCGCCGGTATTGCCGAACGCGAAATGGACGACGTTGAACTGGTCGAACAGCGGCTTGAGCACGTCGTTTCCGCCGCCTTCGAACATCCAGGCATCCTGCTGGCGCGCGTTAAGGCCGAACGGCACGTTGGTGGCGAAGGCAAACGCCGGATCCTTGCCGATGTAGTAATAGGCGCCGGTATGCGTACATTCGACGGTGCCGTTTTGCGTGGCGTCGAGCGTCTGTAGCGGAGGCGTGATCTCGCCAGGTGCAAAATATTGAATTTGAAACTGATTGTCGGTTGCCTCGCTGACGCGCTTGATGAACGTGTCGGCAGCCGCCCAAAGGCCGATGAGGTTCTTCGGGAAGCTCGACACCAGCCGCCATTTGATCGGCGGCTTCGATTGCGCGATCGCCGGCATCGGCACTGCCGCTGCGGCCGTGCCGGCCATAGCGATCAGAAGCGCATTTCGCCGGCTCACTCGCTTGGTTTTCTTCTCAGTCGTCATCTTCAGCCTCCCTTGCCGTGGATTATTGTTCGTTCTCACGCCGCCGAGCGGTCGGTCGCGGAATTCGGCGCGGCAAATTCCGCCAGGAGGCGATCTTGCTTCTTCCTGGCTTCATCCATCGCTTTATTTTTTACGTGGCCGAAGCCCCGGATATCGTCCGGCAAAGCCGCGATCTGCACGGCCGTTGCGTAATTGCGTTCGGTCAGCTTTGGTAGAAGGTTTCTTATCGTCGCTTCGTAATCGCCAATCAGTTGGCGCTCGCGCTGGCGCTCTACTTGCCAGCCAAACAGATCGAAGGGTGTGCCGCGCAACCGCTTGCCGAGCGCCAGCAGGCGCAGCACCGGGAAGAGCCACGAGCCGAGCGCCCGCTTGCGGCGATGCCCGGTTTCGGGATCGATGCGCGAGACCAGCGGCGGCGCCATGTTGAACTCGATGCTGAAGCCGGGTTCGAACGTCTCCGCAAGACGCGACGCGAATGCGGTGTCCGTGTGCAGCCGGGCAACCTCGTATTCATCCTTGTAGGCGAGCAGCTTGAAGTAGTTGCGCGAGACGGCCTCGGTGAGTTGCGTGCCGGCGAGCCCGGCGGCGCGCTCGGCGTCCTTCACCGTCGCGACGAAATCGCGGTAACGCTGCGCGTAAGCTTTGTCCTGATACTGCGTCAGAAACGCCGCCCGCCGTTCGACCGGATCTACCGATGCGACCGGGCTGCTGGGCGCCAGGCCGGCGACTTTCTGCACCATCGCCATATCGTGCGCGGCGAGCCGGCCCCAGGCAAAAGCCAGCAGGTTCAACTTGACCGCGACGCCGTTGAGCGTGATGGCCTGCTCCAGGGCTTCCAGTCCGACCGGCAAATAGCCCTTCTGGTAGGCATAGCCGATCATGAAGATGTTCGATGCGATCGCTTCGCCGAGAAGGCGCTCGGCCAACCCATGCGCATCGACGACTTCGAGGTTCTGCTTGCCGACAGCCTGCGCGATGAGGTTGCTATGGCCGTGCGCATCAAGATCGAGATCGCGATCGAGGATGAACGCCGCAGTGGGCGCGACGTAGCTGTCGAGAATGGCCTTGCAGCCCGGCCGCAGCGCCGTCATCGCTTCACTGCCGGCCGCCACAATCACGTCGCAGGCGATCATGCAGTCGGCCGAAAGAGCCGGAATGCGCGCGGTGTGCAACTCATCGGGAGTTCTGGCGGTACGGACATAGCTGACGACCGCGCCGTTCTTCTGCGCAAGGCCAATCGAATCGAGCACCGAACAACCCTTGCCTTCGATATGCGCAGCCATGCCGAGTAGCGCGCCGATCGTGACAACGCCGGTGCCGCCGATGCCGGTGACGACGATATTATGCGGCTGGTCCAGGGCGACCGCCGGTGGCTTCGGCAGCGATGAATATGTCGCTGGATAGTCGCTTGCCTGGCGAACGCGCAGCTTTGCGTTCTTGACGGTGACGAAGCTGGGGCAGAAGCCCTTGTTGCAGGAGTAGTCCTTGTTGCAGCTCGATTGGTTGATCTGGCGCTTGCGGCCGAATTCGGTTTCCAAGGGCTCGATCGAAATGCAGTTCGACGCCCGGCTGCAATCGCCGCAGCCTTCGCAGACCGCTTCGTTGATGAACATCCGTTGCAGCGGATCCGGATAAGTGCCGCGCTTGCGGCGGCGGCGCTTCTCGGCGGCGCAAGTCTGATCGTAGATCAGCACGGAAACGCCGGGGACCTTGGTCAGTTCGCGTTGCACCGTGATGAGATCGTCGCGGTGGTGCACCGTGACGCCGGGGGCAAAGCCATTCTCGCTACCGTATTTTTCCGGCTCATCGGAGCCGACCACGATACGATTGACGCCTTCGGCGGCCAGCTGACGCGTGATCATGGCGACGGTCGGCTGGCCTTCGACCGGCTGGCCGCCGGTCATCGCCACCGCATCGTTATAGAGCAGCTTGTAAGTGATATTGACCTTGGCGGCGATCGCGGCGCGGATCGCCAGCGAGCCGGAGTGGTAGTAGGTGCCGTCTCCGAGATTCTGGAAAATGTGTTCGCTGTGCGTGAACGGCGCCTGGCCGATCCAGTTGGCGCCTTCGCCGCCCATTTGCGTCGAAGGTTCGTTCTTGAAATCGGGCACCCACAGCGCCATCCAGTGGCAGCCGATGCCGGCGAGCGCGCGGGTTCCCTCCGGACGCGGCAACGACGAACTGTGCGGGCATCCCGAGCAGAAATAGGGCGAGCGCACCGCCGTGGTCGCCGGCGCCACGAGCCGCCGCTGCTCCAGAACCTGAACGCGGCGCCTGATGTCGGCATCGCCGGTCAAAGCAATGATGCGTTCGCCGATGTTCCGCGCGACGTCGAGCGGGTCGAATTCTAGTTTGGCGGAAAACAGAGGCCGCTGCGCCTCGTCGACCTTGCCGACGATCCGCGGGCGACACGATTCCGGTGTGTGAAAAAGCAACGAGCGTAATTGATCTTCGATGACCGCGCGCTTCTCCTCGACGACGATCACCTCCTGCAAGCCTTCGCAGAAGGCACGCGCCGCTGTTGGCTCGATCGGCCAGCTGAGGCCGATCTTCAGCACGCTTATGCCGAGTTGGCCGGCGCGACGCTCATCGATCCCGAGTTCGTCAAGCGCTTCGCGGACGTCGGAATAGGCCTTACCGGTTGTCACGATGCCTATCCGCGCGCCGGCGCGCGAATAATGGATGCGGTTGAGCGGATTGGCGGCGGCGAAGGCTTCGACCGCGCGCAGCTTGAAATCGAGAAGGCGGGCTTCCTGCTCGAAGCGGTTGTCCGGCCAGCGAATGTTCAGGCCGCCGAGCGGCATGACGAAGTCTTCGGGAATCTTGATGGCGATGCGTTCGGCGTCGATGGCGACCGAGGCCGAGCGATCCGTCACATTCGGCTCGATTTTCAATCCGACCCAGCAGCCGGAGAAGCGCGACATCGCCCAGCCATAGAGGCCGAGGTCGATCACGTCCTGGATGTCGCTCGGTGCGAGGACCGGGATCGCGTGGTTCATCAACGCGAATTCGCATTGGTTGGCGAGATCGGATGACTTCGCCGCGTGATCATCGCCGGGCACCAGCAGCACGCCGCCGTGCTTGGAGGTGCCGGCCGCGTTCGCGTGCTTTATCGGGTCGCCGGCGCGGTCGAGGCCGGGGTTTTTTCCGTACCAGATGCCGAACACGCCGTCGTATTTCGGCTTGCCGAATATCGCCGACTGCTGCGAGCCGAACACGGCGGTGGCCGCCATTTCCTCATTTAGCCCGGGCTGAAAATGGACGTTATGGCCGCCGAGATGTTTTTTCGCGCGCCAGAGTTCCTGGTCGTAGACGCCGAGCGGCGAGCCGCGGTAGCCCGAAATAAACCCGGCGGTATTCAGCCCGGCCGCCGTGTCGCGCATGTGCTGACTGATCGGCAGACGGACGAGCGCCTGGGTTCCGGTGAGGTAAACGCGCCCCGACGTCGCGGTGTATTTGTCATCGATACCGACCAGGCGGTTGCTCATGCCTGCATCCTCGCGTTTGAATCGTGTGTCATTGGCGCCAGAACGCGGCCGTCTATTTCCGCGATGTTGCGGACACCGCACAATGCCATTGTGGTAACGAGCTCGCCGCGGATGATCTCGATCGCGCGGGCAACGCCGGCCTGGCCGTTGCAGGCCAGACCATACAGGAAGGCCCGGCCCAACATGCAGGCGCGCGCGCCGAGCGCGAGCGCGCGCAACACGTCCTGACCGGAGCGGAAGCCGCTGTCGACGATAACTTCGAGGTCGCTGCCGACTTTCTGTACGACGCTGTCGAGCACGCTGATCGATGAGCGGGCGCCATCGAGCTGCCTGCCGCCATGATTTGAAACGACGATGCCGTCGGCGCCGCTGTTGCGTGCTTGTTCGGCATCCTTGGCGTTGAGCACGCCCTTGACGACGAGCTTGCCGCGCCAAATGCTGCGCAGCCACTCGACGTCCTGCCAGCCCATCGTGTCGTCGAACTGCTTGTTGATCCACTCGGCGATGGAGCCGGCGCTGCCGCCGCCGGCTTTATCGATGAGATTGCCGAAAGTGCGCGGCCCGGCACGAAGGGCCTGAAGGGCCCACATTGGCCGCGACGCAATATCCAGCACGGTGCGCGCGGTGAATCGCAGCGGCACGGTGAGCCCGTTGCGTACGTCGCGGTGGCGCTGGCCAAGCGCGGGCACATCGGCGGTGAGCACGAGGACGCGGCAGCCGGCATTCTGCGCGCGCTCGACGAGGGCCCGCACGAAGCCGCGGTCTTTCAGCATATAGAGCTGGAACCAGAACGGCTTCGGAGCGGCCGCGGCAAGCTGTTCCATGGAGCAGCAGGACATTGTGCTGAGGCAATATGGAATGCGGGCCTCAGCGGCGGCGCGCGCCGCGGCGATTTCGCCGTTTGGCCAGAGCATGCCGCTCAGGCCAGTCGGCGCGAGAACGATCGGAAGCTTCAACCGCTCGCCGAGCAGAGTTGTTTCGGTATTGCGTCCGGACACGTCGACGCAAATCGTCTGGTTGAGAAGGATGGCGTCGAGATCGCTGCGGTTCTTGCGGCACGTCGTTTCGGAGTAGGCGGCGCCATCGACGAAATCAAAAAACATTCGCGGAAGTCGCCGCTTTGCGCCGGCGCGGAGGTCCTCGATGGAGGCAATGGCCTTCATTCTCAAGCAGCCTTCTACGCCGTCACGACTTGCGACCCGGGCGCATTACCGTCGAGCCAGACTTGGCATTTTAATGATGACGGTAACATGGTGGTTTCAATGGTGCAACAAGGGTAACTAAGATTACCCATCGTTCACACATCCGGTGTTTGCACATTGCGCATGTGTCGGCGGCGGCAATGCAGACGCACATTAGATCACTGCGAATGAGAAACCGTTGTGTACCGCGGCGTGACCGTCGCGGGCGGCGCACGTCAGAATTGAATGTACGGAGCATTGTCGCCGTGGCGGATCGTCGCTTGCCGAACGGCTGGCTGTCGCAAAGGCACGGCGATTTTCCGGCGCCAGCCTATCGGATGCGGCAGCGACATTTAATAATTGACCGCTGTTCCGGATTTGCGATCAACGCGATGGCAGCCCGGCAATTGCCGCAGCGGCGCCCAATTCGCAAAAGTGACTTATAAGTAACAATAGTAACCGGAGTTGCACAGTTGTTTCTGATATGTCATTTATACAAAATAGATCGCGGGCAAGAACCCGACGAAGCTTTTTTTGGGAGACGCCAATGAGCAGGCAGGACAGCGTCTTGTCCATGGATCCCCGCGTCATTGAAGGGGCCAGGAAATCGCCTGCCGTCGCGGGCGCCGGACGCGATAAAGCTTCGGGGAAATAGATGGGCCGCTGGGCAAACGCAGTCCCGAGCCGCGCCGAGCAATCGGACACCAAGCGGAAAGCGATCATTCGCGAGGCCGCGCGTGTATTCAATCGCCGCGGCAGCCATGGCACCACGCTCGACGACGTTGCCGAGCGGCTCGGCGTCACCAAGGCCGCGCTCTACCGCTATGTGAATAACAAGAACGATCTGCTCTTCGCCTGCCACGAGGAGGCGATGGAGATCGCCAACGAAGCCCTCGAGGCGGGCGAGCGCGAAGGCCGCACCGGTATCGAAAAGATCCAGATCGGCATGACCGGCTATCTCCGTGTCATGATCAGTGATCTCGGCGTGCCGGTCCTGCTGTTGGAAGAAAATGCACTGGCTGGAGAAGATGCAACCCAGATCAGGGCGCTGCGCGATGCGTTCGAAAAGCGCCTACGGCGTCTGGTCGAGGCCGGCATCGCCGATGGCAGCATCGTGCCGACCAATCCCAAGCTCGCCGTCTTCATGCTGCTCGGCGCCGTCCATTGGGTCACCAAATGGTATTCGCCGGACGGTCCCTGGACGGCGGAAGAAGCCGCCAGCGCCCTCATCGAGCTGGCGACCCGCGGCTTTGCCGCGAACCCGTCTCCGACTTTGAACAGCCACCTTCATTTGCCATCGAATTCCCGCGCTAAACGCCAAAAGGAGCCATAGAGATGAATTTCGATCTGACCACGGACCAACTGCAACTTCAGGCGCGTGTGCGCGATTTCGCGCAGGCCGAAGTCGCGCCGATTGCCGAGAAGCTCGACAAGGACGGCAAGTTCCCGACCGAGCTGTTCAAGAAACTGGGCGAACTCGGCGTGATGTCGATCCCCTTTGCCGACAAATACGGCGGCATGGGCTTGGGCGTGTTCGAGTCCGTATTGGCGCTGGAAGAAGTCGCGCGCGCGGACCAGTCGCTTGCCGTCTCCGCCATGGTCAGCATGGCGACGGGCCTGACCCTGTCGCGCTTCGGCAGTCAGCCGCTGATCGACAAGTGGCTGCCCGAGATCGTCACCGGCCAGAAAATCTGCGCCATCGCTGGCACCGAACCGAACGCCGGCAGCGACACCGGCGGTTTCAAGACCCGCTCTAAAATGGTCGGCAACGATCGTTGGTCGATCAGCGGCGAGAAGGCCTTCATCACCAACGCCGGCACCGATATTTCGCTGTTCACGCTGCTGCTGACGGTCAGTAGCCCGCCGGAAGCTGAGAAGAAGCAGTTCACGCTGTTCCTGGTGCCGAACGAGGCCAAGGGTTACACGCGCGGCGAAAAGTACGGCAAGCTCGGCTGGAAATCGTCCGACACGCGGCCGCTCTATTTCGATGACTGCCAGGTCGATGCCGACAACGTCGTCGGCGGCGCGCACAAGGGCCGCTGGGTCCTGCACAAGGGCTATCAGGCGGCGCGGCTGTTTCTCGCGGCGTGCTCGGTCGGCCTGGCGCAGGCGAGCCTCGACCATGCGGTCAACTACGCGAAAGAGCGGCAGGCGTTCGGCGGTTCGCTCGGTCGGCTGCAACTGATCCAGGAAATGATCGCGGAAATCGCCCTTCAGGTCGATACCGCGCGGCTCTTGACCTATCGCGCGGCATGGAACGTCGATCAGGGACGCGACAATCTCAAAGAACTGTCGATGGCCAAGTATCATGCGACCGAGGCCGGCACGAAGTGCGCCGATCTCGCGATCCAGGTTCACGGCGGCTGGGGCTACATGGATGACTGTCCGGTGTCGCGCTACTATCGCGACAACCGCATCTGCACGATCGGTGACGGCAGCTCGCAGATCCAGAAGCTTTTGATCGCACGCGAATGCGGCCTCGACGTGAGCTTCACGTGATGCCGACCGCGCCGACGACAAAGGATGCCCGCGCGCTCCGGTGCGCGGCGGAGGCTGTGTGATGACGATGGCCGGCTCGTCGCACGCACCGGTATTGGAAGCGAATGCGCTGAGGCTGCGCTTTGGCGCGGTCGAAGTCCTGAAAGACGTTTCCATTTCCGTCGCGCCCGGCGCCATTCACGCCATCATCGGTCCGAATGGCGCCGGCAAATCGAGCCTGCTGAACTGCCTCTCCGGCTTCTACCGGCCGCAGGCCGGTAGCGTGACGTTCGACGGCCGCGACATCACGGGTTTGCGTCCGCACCTTCGCGCGGCCGCCGGCATCGCCCGGACGTTTCAGGGCATACAGACCTACCCGAGCATGACGGCGCGCGAGAACATTCTGACCGGATTCCACAATCGGATGCGGACCGGAATGTTCGATGCACTGGTCTATTGGGGCCGCACCCGCGCCGAGGAGGAAGCCTTCGCCGCCGAGGCCGAAGCGATTATCGAGTTTCTCGAACTCGAGGAACTGCGCCACGCGGTGGTCGGCGATCTCAGCTACGGCCTGCGCAAGCGCGTCGATCTCGGCCGCGCCATCGCGCTCAATCCGAAAATCCTCATCATGGACGAGCCAATGGCCGGCATGAATCCGGAAGAGAAGGGCGATCTCGCCCGATTCATCCTGGATATTCGCGATGCAAAGAAAATTCCGGTGGTGCTGGTCGAGCACGACATGGAAGTCGTCATGGACATCTCCGATACGGTGACGGTCATCGACTTCGGCGAAGTTATCGCAGTCGGCGCGCCGGCCGAGGTTCGCGCCAACGAGGCGGTCATCGCCGCCTATCTGGGGGCGGGCTGAGCCATGCAGGTCTTCCGCGCCATCCCAGTCGACGATCCGCGCACTGCGAACGGCCGCACGTTGCCGCAATTGCTGCGCGACCGTGCACGCGAATTTGGCAGCGAAGTGGCGATCCGCAGCAAGCGTGCGAGTCTGTGGCGCAGCCACGACTGGGCCGCGGTCAATCGCATGGCGCGGCGTTGCGCCAAAGGTCTGGCCGCCGCCGGCCTCAAGCGTGGCGAGGTGCTCGCCATCGTCACCGAAAACCTTGAAGAGCAATTCCTGCTGCAATTCGGCGCGCTGTGCATCGGTGCCCGCACCGTCTGTGCCTATCCGGATTCATCGGTCGACGAGCTTGGCTTTCTTCTTATCCACGCCGAAGCCGTCATGGTCATCGGCGAAGATCAGGAGCAGATCGACAAAGTGATCGAAATCCTGCCGCAGATGCCGCAGATCCGCGCCGTGTATCATATCGATGGTCGTGGCCTCTGGCACTATGACCTGCCGATGCTGGCGCCGCTCGAGCAGATGCTGGCTGGCGGAGACAACTTTGCCGACGACGCCTGGCTCGACGCCGAGATCGACAAGGCATCCCAGAGCGATATTGCGGTCTATTGTTATACGTCCGGCACCACCGGCCGCCCCAAGGGGGCGATGCTGTCGCATGCCTTCATTCTCGACAATGCCTATCGTCTGATGGGAACGCTCGGCGTCGAGCCGGGCGCCCGCTACCTGTCCTATATCTCTCCGGCCTGGGCGGCCGAACAGTATTTCGGCTTCGGTCTGGCGCTGCTGGCGCCGATGGTCGTTTATTTCGCCGAAAAGCCGGAAACAGTGCAGAGCGATCTGCGCGAGGTCGGTCCGGAGTATCTGATGTTTACGCCGCGGCAGTGGGAGATGCTCGCCTCCGGCGTCGAAGCGCGCATGATGGACGCGAGCGCCTGGCGGCGCTGGCTCTATAAATGGGGCGTCAAAGTCGGACGCGCCCGGCTTCGTCCAGATGCCGGCCTGTTCACCCGTTACATCGCTGCGCCGCTAGCCGAATTTTTGGTGTTGCGCGGCGTGCGCGATCTGCTCGGGCTTTCCAAAGTGCGCGGCGTGCTCAGCGGCGGCGCTGGTCTTTCCGGCGAACTGTTCACGCGCTTTCATGCTTTCGGTGTGCCGCTCGGCAACCTTTACGGTTCGACGGAACTGGGTTTGGTCTCGGCGCACCGCCGCGGTGCCACCGATCCGGTCACGATGGGTCAGTTGATGCCATCCGACCCGACCATCGCCGGGCCGATGGAAGCGTGGGTCGACGAAACCGCGCAGTTGCGGCTGCGCCTGCCGGCATTTTCCGGCTACCTGAAAAATGAAGAAGCAACCGCCGCGCTCGGCTCCGCCGATGCCGGTTACGAGAGTGGCGACGCCGTGCGCGTCGATGGGCGCGGCCAGTTGATCTTCCTCGATCGTCTCAAGGACATGCGCCGGCTGGGCAGCGGCCAGGTCTATCCGCCGCAGTTCATCGAAAATCACCTCCGCGCCGCTTCGATGGTCCGCGACGCCATCGTCGTCGGCGACGAAACGCGACCGTTCGTCTGTGCACTTGTCAACATCGACAGCGACATTGCCGGCCGATTCGCCGAAATGCATGGGCTCGCGTACGGCACATTTACCGAATTGAGCCAGCTCTCGGCGATCCGCGCCGAAGTGGCCCGGGTCATTGCGTCGGTCAACGAACTGGTCGAGCCGGGTGCGCGGGTTCAGAGCTTTGCTACCTTGCCGAAAGAGCTCGACGCCGACGAAGCGGAGCTTACCCGCTCCCGCAAGCTTCGGCGTGAGCTCATTCACGAGCGCTACAGTGCCCTCATCGAGGCGCTCTATGGCGAAGCAACACACTGCGACACCGCCATCGAAGTGAAATACCAGGACGGTTCGGTCAGCCAGTTGCACGCCGCGGTGGCGGTCAATCGCGTCGAGGTCGCGGCATGATAAAACTTTTGCAAGTGATGATGGATGGCGCCTTGGTTGGGCTGCTTTACGGCCTCATCGCCATCTCGTTCGTGGTCATTTATCGCGCCTCCAAGATCGTCAACCTGGCGCAGGGCGAGGTGCTGGTCATCGGCGCCTTGCTTCTGTGGACGTTTACGCTCGGCCTGCAAGGCGTCGGCTTTCACATTCCTTACGTCGTCGGCGTGCTGCTGACGTTCGCCGCCTGCGTCTGCTTTGGTCTGCTGCTCGAGCGCTTCGTCTTCCGGCCCTTGATCGGACAATCGGCGTTCTCGATCTTCATGGCGAGCATCGCCCTTCTGGTGATGCTCCGGGGCATCGCGCAATTGGTCTGGACGGCCGAAACGCGGCCGTTTCCGCAGATCCTGCCGGCCGGCTCGATCACGTTTGGGCCGTTCCTGGTCAGCGAGCGGCTGCTGATCGGCGCCGTGTTCACGATCGCGCTCACCGCCGGCTTGCAGCTGTTTTTCACCCGGTCGCGGCGTGGCCTTCGCCTTGCCGCCGTTGCCGAGGACCACAACACGGCGCTGTCGCTCGGCGTATCAGTCCGCTCGGCGATTGCCATTGCCTGGATTCTCGGCGCCATCGTCGCGACCTGCGGCGCCATCGTTCTGCTTTCCGGCCGGATCGTATCGCTGGAGGTTGCCAGCATCGGCTTTAAAGCCCTGCCGGTCGCGCTGCTGGGCGGACTGGAGTCGATCCGCGGCGCGCCGCTTGCGGGCGTGATTATCGGCGTCGGAGAAAGCCTAGCAATGGCTTACCTCGACCCGTTCACCAACGGCGTCGCTTCGAATGTTCTGCCCTTTGTCGTGATGATCGGGGTCGTGCTGATCCGTCCTCAAGGGCTGTTCGGCTGGATAAAGATCGAAAGGTTGTGATCTGATGATCCCGACAGGAATCTATTTCGACACCTACGCGGGCGAAGCCAGCCTTCTGAAGACGGCGCGCGCGCGCGTTTGGACGGCGTTGCTCGTGCTGGGGCTTATAGCGGCGCCATTCGCCTCCGGCGCCTATCTGTTGGGCGTCGCCACCCAGATGTTCATCATCCTGATCGCGGTATACGGACTGCACGTGACGGTCGGGATGGCCGGCCAGATCAACATCGCTCAGTCGGCCTTCGTTGGCATCGGCGCTTTGACGACGGCGCGGTTCGGCGAATACGGGCTGCCGTTCTGGGCAGCGATTCCGCTCGCGGCGCTCGTCACCGGCGCCGTCAGCGTCGTGTTTGCGCTGCCGGCCGCGCGGGTGAAGGGTTTTTACCTCGCGCTGACCACGCTTGCCGCCCAGGCGCTGTTCCCGATTGTCATTCTCGGCTTGCCGGAAACCTGGCTCGGCGGCCTGGTCGGCATTCCGGTCGAGCCGCTCACCGTTGGCGGATATGTGCTGTCCACCCCGAAGCAACTCTACTACTTCACGCTCTGCCTGGTGCTGGTCGCCACCTACGCGGCCTTCAACCTGCACCGCAGCCGCTTCGGCCGGGCGCTGAAGGCGGTGCGCGACAATGACGTCGCCGCCGAGGTCATGGGCATCAATGTGCTGAGCTACAAGATCCAGGCGTTTTTTGTCGGCTCGTTGTTCGCCGGCGTCGCCGGTGCCTGCATGGCGTGGGTGCTTCAGTTCGTCACTGTCGAGAGCTTCACGCTATTCGCGTCGGTCTGGTACCTCGGCATGCTGATTGTCGGCGGAATTTACAGCCCGATCGGCGCCATCCTCGGCGTGCTGTTCATCACCGTCGTCCAGGAAGGCCTGCACGAATTCGGCGCCGCGATTTTGAACAGCGGCACGCACGAGGCTGGCGGGACGATATTCGCCGCCACTAACGTGGCGCTCGGCGCCTGCATTCTATTGGCATTGATCTTCGAACCGCGCGGCCTTGCACACCGATGGCGGGTGCTCAAGACCGTATTCCAGCTGTGGCCGTTTCCTCATCGTTGAGGACGATCACGGCAATAAAGACGGGCGAAAAGCCCGACCAAAGGGAGGAGTAGGACAATGAGCTTCAGACACGGGTTGGCCGGGGCGATGATGCTCGCGGCGATTTCAGCGCCGGCTGCCGCCGCCGAATACGTGATGACGGCGTCGGCCGATTATAGCGGGCCGTTCGCCGATGTGATGCCGAGCGCGATGTCCGGCATCCAGGCGGTCACCAATTGGTGGAACAAGGACGTCGGCAGCAAGCTCGGCGTCAAGGTCGATATCAAGATCCATGACATGCGCTACGACGCGGCCGTCATCGCGCGGACCTGGCCGAGCATTCTTGCCAGCGACAAGCCGATCATTCACCTCGGGTTCGGTTCGCCCGATCTGACGACGCTGATGAAGCGTCTGCCGAACGATAAAGTGCCGATGCTTCTCGGCACCGCCATGGTCGGCCTCGTCTGGAGTCCGAACGG
>JAQSCR010000355.1 GCA_029945495.1 Pseudolabrys sp.
TGCGAGTCGACGGTAGCGATCATCCGCGAGTACCCGTCCCGCCAAGGTCAGCAAGGAATAGATTCCTAGGTCTTGCCGCTCTTCGACCGCTGCGCTGATCTTCCGCAGCTGGTTGGACGCATTGCCGGAGCAGAATACCAAGGCGTCAGCCAATGCGAAGAGCGACCGCGTCTTGGAATGCGGAGACTCGTAGTCCGATCCCCGCCCCGACAGGAATCGTTTTATCTCGCTGTCAATGGGCGATACCAAGCTCGTGACTGCGGGCGCCGAAATCAGCGCTCGCGCACGATGCATGTAGGAGGCCAGATGCTTGTCTATCGCTTCGATGAATTTGGCGCGGTCATCGTTTTGTCGACGCTCTTGGGTAGTACTTGGTTGTTCGATGTGTTCGAGCCTCGCCGGCGCAATGTCGATGGCGCTCAGTTCTTCTCCTTGCGAAGCGCGCAGGAGACATTCGTGTCGGATGGTGGCGTCCCAGGCGCGGATGCCTTCATGTTGGCTTGGGAGGTAAGAGGGCACTCTGGGGCGAAACGATTCGCACCACGAGGCAACGAGCTTGGGGTCTTTGACTAGACGCGCAATCGCCTCACCGAAATCAACGACCCAGTCGTCAAGACCTTCCTCCCCAGATCCGGCATCAGGCTCGAGCACACTTCTGCCGACAAGCGGCTCGGCGACTGCCGCGACAACGACATCCCGGAGTCGGTTGGGATCTACTGCCTGACCTGACCCAAGAAGGACTGCAAGCTCGCGTGCCTTTTCCGACGGCTCACTGGCCGCTGCAAATATCTGATCGGTAGTTATCAGCCTCTTTTGAGACAGCCGCTCGATCAGTCGGTCACCAATTTGGCGAGAGAACGATTCCGGTTGCCACGCTTTCACTGCCGCGTGAGCGCGGTCCAACCCATAGAGAAGAAATAGCGCCTCTGCGCCCGCGGCCACATCATCGGCTTCGATGTGCCAGTCACGTCGCTCATCTCGCTCGAGTGACATCCAACGCCTCGTCCAGGCACTTGCAAGATCTAGTTGTTCTCGGGCACCGCTGTCATCGCCGCTTACCGCATGAATCGCTGCGAGTTGGAGGTGAAGCGGGCCGCGCCATGGTTCGGAGTTGTCGTTTTCGTAGACAAGTTGCACCGCCTTGGGATCGGCGTACTTGTGTGCGAGGTCCGGCCTTCTGCGGATGATGTCGGCGACAGCCTGATTGGAGCTCGCCGCTCGAGCGGAGAGCACTGCGAGCTTGAACGCGTTCGATCGCCACTCCGGTTTCTCGGCGAGCCGCATCGCCAGCTGCAATCGACGAAAATAGGTCTGGACTCGCGCTGCCGGGTCTGGAATGGCCGTCGGTGGACCGTCGTCGGCAGCAAGAAAGATTAGCTCGCTATGCAGCTCGGCCTTGTAAAGATGCTCCGCACAGGCTGCGGCCGCATAAGCGTCAACGGCACGCCGGTCGAGAAAGTACTGCCCCAGTCTTGCGTTAGATTCCTTCAATGCTGAGGCTGATACTTTGCCGCGGAGGTATGTTTCGAAGTCTTCATCTCTGAAAGAGACTGTCTCTTCGCCAACAACGACGCCCGGCACGAGGGCGCGGACAAAGCCCCTTGCTCGTTGTTCGTCGACTCCGCTTGCAGACGCGAACGTTGCCAGGTCCACCGGGCGGGCAAGCGATATCAAGTTGGCAAGGAGTGCTATCCCGTCAGAGTCAGTGCCCGACTCTGACAACGCAGCGACCGCGAGGTCCTCAAATATTGCCGCCGGCGTCGTCGCCGCAGCCAGCAGCGCACCTTTCAATGACCTTTCCGCCGCGGCCGATCCACGCTCGAGCGAATAGAACTGGACTCGCGGATTTCCGTTGCTCAACTTATGAAAATTCTCACACTCAATATCGCTCGCTTCCGGATAACGGCTGCGAAGGTGGTCGACAGAGCCGGCGACGTTGAATCCCACTAGTTCAATCGAGGTGAAAGTCTCGGGCAGCTCGAGGCCACCCATCCTGTGTGTTCGGCAAGTGACGAGAAGGTGGACCGATTTAGGGAGAGATAGTCTCCATAAATCTGCGAGGAAGGTCGGCTGCCCGCGCTCGATGCCGGCAGTTACTGCG
>JAQSCR010000356.1 GCA_029945495.1 Pseudolabrys sp.
ACCTCCCCTCACCCGACTGATGGCCCAATAGCGCGAGCGCTCAGAACGAGCCCTTCACGCCGAAGGTCCACAAGGAGCCATAGTTTTGTCTAAGCTGCTGGTGCGTGTAGAACGGCGAGTCCGCACTATAAATTTCACGCACAAACGCCTTGTTGGTCGCATTCCGGACGTTGGCGAAAAGCGTGAGCTTCTTGAAAACCTTGTAATCCACATTGATATCAAGGGTGCCACGCGGAGCATAGTATTGGAAGGCGTTGGGTGTGATCCCAGAAGTGCCCCGGGTCTGACGACCACGGTAGTTTTCATTCACCATCACGAGTAACTTTTTATTGCTGAAGCTCAGCCCGAGATTACCCGCCACCGGGATAAATGAGGAGAAATCCGTTTGTCTCGCACCCAGAAGCCGAAGCTTCGTGTAGTTCGCGTTGAACTTGAAATACTTGCCCCAGCCAGGAAGGAAGGCCAGCGTTTGGTCGTAGTTGAATTCGATGCCCGTGATTTGCGCGGCCTCGGCTACATTGTATCTGGTCGTCACATCCCAGCCGACGTATTTCGGATCGAGATCGAGGGACGCGAGTATTTCCGGCGTGGCAAGGACGGTGGAACTCGCGAAGAAGTCGGTCAGATCCTTGCGAAACACGCCGACCGTAACCAATCCGCCCTTGGGGAAGTAGTATTCCAACGAAAGGTCGTAGTTTTTCGCCGTAAAGGGCTTCAGACCGGAATTAATCACCGTGATAGAACCGGGGGTAGCTCCCGGCGGCGGATTCGCCGACTGGTTCTCGTTAAGGGTCACTCCGGGACTGATATTGCCAAAGTCCGGACGGCCGAAAGTGCTGGCATAGGCGGCGCGCAGGATGATGTCCTTCGTGATATTGAAGGTGAAGTGCACGCTCGGATTATAGCCGTCGTAGGACCGGTCCGTTTTTGCGCCGCGGGTATTCCTAGTGAGTGCGAATTCCTCCAGCGAACCAGGCGCGCCGGCCTCGGGTTTCCGGATCTTCGCGCCATTGCTGTCAGTGGCAAACTTGCCGGCGGCGTCACGCTGAAAGACGGCCGAGTCATCCCTCTGCGGTCCGCGGCCCAGATCTTGGGTCTTTTCGTAGCGCACACCGGTCACGACGCGCATTCGGTCCTGCCAAAACTTAGCCTCCAGCTGGACGTAGCCGGCGGTGATCACTTCCTTGATGGTTTTGGCGTTGCTGTAAGCTGTATTCAGCGTGGAGACCTGCTGCGATAAGGTGTTGGAGAAGTAGGCCGGCCGGTCCTTGTAGAGCTGCCACAAGCGGAAGAGGTCGACATATTGGGGTGAAGGCCGCCCGCTGAATACATTGGCCGTGCCGATCGAGTTCGGGGCGCGATAAAGACTGGCGTTATCGTCGGCGGTGTTGGCAATGCCGTCGGGCCCAAGAAACGTCATGGTGCTGCCCGACCGATCAAGAATACGCTTCTGCTCCGACATCAGGCCACCAATCTTTACCGTGGCCCTGAAGGGCAGGAAATCGAGATTGCGCTTCACGTTGAGCCGGGCCGTCAGCAACTCCTCGGAGCCGTCACGCGGGCCCGTGCTGACCTGGGTGAGCAGGTAGTTATTCAAGTCCACATAATTGATCGCGTTGCCCGCGGAGTCGACCGGCGTGATTTTCGCTGGGAGTGAATTGACGATACCATCAAAACGCACCCTAGAAACGTTCAGCAGCTTGGTCTGCGCATCAAAGAAGTGGCCACCACTGCTATCGCGATAAGCGCTCCGCGAGCGGGAGCCCGAAAGGCCTGAGTCGATTTCCCAGGTGCGGTTGATAAAACGGTGGGAAATTCTCCCCGCGACCATTGCCCCAATCTTGTCGAAGGCAAACCGTTCCTGCGTGATCTGGCCGCCGTTGGCACCGTCGACGAAATCCGGCGCGTAGCTTAGCGGCGCCGCGCTGCCGACACTGTAGTTGGTAATCTGATTATCAAAGAAAGCGTGGTAGTAATTGGCCTGCACGCCGGCCGAGATGAGGTGACCGCTGGCCGGGCGCCAGTCGGCCTGCATGGAGAACGAATCCCGGTTGGTTACCTTCGGGCCGGGGGTCTCGGAAATCGACTGCAGGTAGGGTG
>JAQSCR010000357.1 GCA_029945495.1 Pseudolabrys sp.
CGGTGACCATCGGCGTGCAGGATTTCGATTTCATGGGCGGCTCGCTCGGCATGGCGGCGGGCGAGGCGATCATCACCGGCTTCGAGACCGCGGTGCGGCAGCAGACGCCGTATATCCTGTTCGCGGCGTCGGGCGGCGCGCGCATGCAGGAAGGCATTCTGTCGCTGATGCAATTGCCGCGCACCACCGTCGGCGTGCAGATGCTGCGCGAGGCCAAGCTGCCTTACATCGTCGTGCTGACCAACCCGACCACCGGCGGTGTTACCGCCTCCTATGCGATGCTCGGCGACGTGCACATCGCCGAACCCGGCGCGCTGATCGGCTTTGCCGGCCCGCGCGTGATCGAGCAGACCATCCGCGAGAAACTGCCGGCCGGCTTCCAGCGCGCCGAATATCTCACCGAGCACGGCATGGTCGACATGGTCGTGCACCGGCATAAATTGCGTTCGACGGTTGCCGAATTGTGCCGCCTGCTGACCAAGCAGCCGGCGCCGGGTGTGCAACAGACGCTGCCGGTTCCGGCGCACGCGTGACGTGAACCCGGTCGATTCCATCCTGACGCGGTTGCTGGCGCTGCATCCCAAGCGCATCGACCTGTCGCTCGATCGCGTGCAGCGGCTGCTCGCGGCCTTGGGTCATCCCGAGCGCAAGCTGCCGCCGGTCATCCATATCGCCGGCACCAACGGCAAGGGTTCGACCACCGCGTTCCTGCGCGCAATTCTGGAAGCGGCGGGCTTGCGCGTGCACGCCTACACCTCGCCGCATCTGGTCAATTTCAACGAACGTTTCCGGCTGGGTGAAGTGGGCGAAGGCCGGCCGGTCTCCGACGATGAGTTGTCGGCGGCGCTGGAAGAATGCGAGCGCGCCAATGGCGGTGAGCCAATCACCGTATTCGAGATGACGACCGCGGCGGGCTTCCTGCTGTTCGCGCGCCATCCGGCCGACGTGCTGCTGCTGGAAGTCGGCCTCGGTGGCCGGCTGGACGCGACCAATGTCATCGATACGCCGCTCGCCTCCATCATCACGCCAGTGTCGATCGACCACACCGATTTTCTCGGCGATACAATCGAAAAGATCGCCGCCGAGAAGGCCGGCATCATCAAGGCCGGCGCGCCGGTGATCGTCGCCGCGCAAAATCGCGACGCGCTCGCTGTGATCGAACGGCAGGCGGCGCGGCTAAAAGCGCCGATCCGAATCGCCGGCGAGAACTGGACCGCGACCGAGGAGCGCGGCCGGCTGGTCTATCAGGACGACAACGGCCTGCTCGATCTGCCGGCGCCGAAGCTCTACGGCCGCCACCAGTTCGAGAATGCGGGCCTGGCGATCGCTGCGTTGCGGGCGATCCCGCAATTCAAGATTCCGCCGGCGGCATTCGAAGCCGGCATCACCAAGGCCGACTGGCCGGCGCGGCTGCAGCGCCTTGGCGCGGGCCGCCTGGTCGATCTGACGCCGGCCGGCAGCGAGCTGTGGCTCGACGGTGGACATAATCCCGACGGCGGCCGCGCCATTGCCGCGGCGCTCGCCGATCTGGAAGAGCGCGTGTCGCGGCCGCTGGTACTGATCGTCGGTATGCTGGCGACCAAGGACTTCGCCGGCTTCCTGAACAATTTCGCCGGTCTGGCGCGCCGCATGATCGCGGTGCCGGTGCCGGGCGCCGAGAAAGGGCTGCCGGCCGACACGGTGGCGGAAGCCGCGCGCACGCTCGGCATTCCGGCGGCGAGCCGCGGCACGCTCGACGAGGCGCTCGATGCCGTGCGCAAGCTCGACCTCGATCCGCCGCCGCGTATTCTGATCACCGGGTCGCTGTATCTGGCCGGCGATGTTCTGCGCGAGAACGGCACGCCGCCGCAATAAAAAATCGGCCGGGGCAAACCCCGGCCGATTTCATCTCAACTGAATGACTTATGGCGTGATCAGACCGCGCCGCTGATCCAGGAATGCAGCTTCTGCTTCGGCGCGGCGCCGACCTGGCGATCGGCGATCTCACCGTTCTTGAACAGCAGCAAAGTCGGGATCGACATGATGCCGTACTTGGCGGCGACCGCCGGGTTCTCGTCGACGTTCAACTTGACGATCTTGACCTTGTCGCCGAGCTGGCC
>JAQSCR010000358.1 GCA_029945495.1 Pseudolabrys sp.
GGCCGGTTCATGTGCTCCGACGACGTAGGGGTCGGCATTGCGTTCGAAATCGGTTAGCAGGTCCACTCGCACAGCCTCTGGGTTTAGGAGATTTCCGCAGAGTAGGCAGCCCAGCCCGGGTGCAAGCATCTGGGTTCTACCCGAAATGTGCGAGACGCCGCCCGAGGCGGCGACGATGATCACCCCCATATCGATCAATGGAATCAGGAATTGGTAGGCCAGTTGGTTGAGCACCGCTCGACTTCCTTGCGAATCAGTGCAGCAAAAGACAAAGTCTGAATCGACAAGCTGCTCAGCGACAGTGGCCAAAAGCACGCTGTCGGGAATCGCCTCGACCTTGGCTAATGGATTGATGCGTGCCACTTGGGCGGCGGCAACAGCCACCTTTTGTTTGCCGACATCGGCTGGCGTTGCTCCGACCAGTCGGTTTAGATTTGTCGGCTCAATCGTATCGGGGTCGATTAGCAGGAACTCGCCGACTCCGAGATGGGCGAGCTGCTCCAAAGTAACGGAACCAGTGCCGCCCAAACCTACTATGCCTATCCGCAATTTGTGGAGCCGACGCTGACCAGTAGCACCAAAGACTCGCGCTTGGCGGTCGAAGTTCGGCTCGCCGGAAAAGCTGGCTTCCGTTTGGCCCCATTGAAGTTGGAATCCGACTCCCACGACATTTAGCAGTTCGGTGGTCCCCAACCGGCGCGCAATTGTAACTTCTGGCGTAATCAAAAGCGCAGCATGGATGGCCCCAGGCATCCGGCTTTCCAGGAACTCGGCGAGAGCCTGTTCCCCAAGGTCATCCGTTTCCGAAAATTCATTAAGGTCAAACGGGTGCGTGTGGACAAATACCAGTGATTCGCCGTTCCGCCGGGCGCGTTGCGTAACCGAGGCCACAAACTGCGGACGCAGTTGCGCTCCGATCTGGGAGCGCCGCAAGTAGTCATCTGGGCCAGCCCACTGCACATCGCGCACGACGATCCTGGCGAGCCGTCCGTTTTTGAGAATTGCGCGTCCGAACAACACCGCACAAGTCTCCTCTTTGTGGGCAAGCAGTTCGGTGCGAAGCTGGGCCAGCAGCCCGGACGTGAGGGCAAGTCGGCTCATTTCAGCTCTTGGAAACGTTTCTTAATGACATTCACATACGTGAGGAGCGTGTCCGCGTTCGGGCTCCAGTTCGAAACGTGCCAGGAGAACCAAAGCAAGGGTGCCGGCCCGTTCGGCAAGGGATTCGCTCCGGTGTTCTGCGGCACGCGTCCACCGGTGAGCTTCAAGTCCGCGTCGCTCCAGAAGCAATCAGGCCGGCTTACCGGATATCCTACCGGCGCGATGAAGTAAACGGTGGTTACCGGTGCAGTCCACCCATCGGGCAGTCTGAGTCCGGGCACCGTCACCACAAAAGAGCCGTCGGGAATCTTTAAGTAGGAAGCTCCTGACAGCTCTTTTTGGAGTGCGTCGAATTGCTCTTCAAACGGGGTCATGCCTGTCCGAAGGTAGCGGGCGGGACGCTGTAAAAACGGAGGGGGGGGTGCTTCTCCAGCGAGAAACCGTCCGCGTCATTTACGAGTTTATCCGGGTCCTGCCCATGCCCTTCGAGGAAGAGCGCATAGCCGGCCTTCTCTGGCGGGAGCTTGGCCCGCACATTGGCACCGTTGACGGAAGAGGTGTCGGATTCATACTTCTGGCCGTCGAGAAAATAGAAGTATTTAACTTTTTTATCGGGGAGTTCTTCAGGTTTCATGGAGATTGGAATTTGGTTTCTTGGTTACCGAATATCGGAATACACCACATCTTAGCGAAATTGAAAATTAGTGCTAGCGCCGAGATCGTAGCAAACCTTATTGTTCAGTCATGTATAAATCTCTCTTCGCCGAGCGCGGCCTGTCACTGGAGCGCCTGAAAGTCCTGATAGAAGTGCATGATGCCGGCAGCATCGCCCGGGCCGCGCCAGGCGATCCTGTAAGGCACAGCCAATATAGCCGTCAGCTGCGGGAGCTTTCCCAGTTTTTTGGACGTGAGGTCGCGGAGCGGCGCGGTAAGCTGGTGAAGCTCACTTCCGAAGGCACGCGATTGGCCGAGATGGCACGGCAGTTTCTGAGCGGGCT
>JAQSCR010000359.1 GCA_029945495.1 Pseudolabrys sp.
CCGAATTGCGCGAGCGGGTCTGGGGCACCCTGATGCGCGAGGCGCGCGAAGCCGAATTCCAGCTTGAACTAAGTTGATGTTAAAAAATGAGAGTCTCGTAAATAATGTGAGATCTCAATCCCTTTGAGGGGCGACGCAATGATCAAATCGACAATCGCTGCCGTGGTCGGCGCAACTATATGCGTATTGGCGCTGGTCGGCTCGTTTCCCGCCTTGGCGCAAGATAAGGCGCAAGGCAAAAGAATAGTTTTCGCGATGCCAGGCATTCCGCCGATATTTACCGTCACAATCACATATGTTGCTGAAAAAGAAGGCTTTTTCAAAAAGCATGGGGCGAATGTAGAGATTCGGCCTTTCGATACGGGTACCGGAGCTGCGCGCGCGGTGGTCTCAGGCGACATCGACATGGCATGGGCGCCGACTCCGCCAGTGATCAATCAGATTTCTAACGCCGACGTTCCGTTGGTCGCGATCTTCGGAATGCCAAAAGCGGATTGGGTTCTGGCGACGACCGACAATGACAAGACCTGCAAAGACCTCGTCGGCCAGGATGTCGGCGTGGATTCGGTCGGTGGGGCGCGGTCGGTGGCGTTGCGATCGATGTTGGCGGTTTGCCGGAACGTCAGGATTGAAGACATCAAGCAGGTTTCGCTCGGGTCAAACGTGTCGCCGGCGATGATTGCGGGCGGGCTGCGCTATGGCGTTCTGCATTTAGACGACGTGGCCGCGATAGAGGCGCAGGGAAAGAAGTTGAGTACATTATTGGCAATGAAGGATACCAATCCCAACAGTCATTACGTCATGCTCGTTGTGCGCAAGGACAATCTTGCCGCCAAGCGGGACGGTATCGTGCGCACGGTTGCTGGCTTGATCGAGGCCGCACGCTTCATGCAGAACCCGAAGAACGCCGACGCCGTCGCCGAGGCTGCGATGGTGACCGGCCACAACAAGGAGGTCGCCAAGGCTGCGCTAAAACAGTTTATTGCCATCGATTTCTGGCCTGTAAAGGACAATGGGTTGCCGCGCGATGAATTGGAATCTGTTGGCAAGTTGATGAAAAAGATTGGCGCCATAAAGTCTGATAAGGATCCGGTAAGCTACGAGAGACTTGTCGACGCCAGCATATGGAAAGATGCAAATGCGATGGTGAAGTAGTTTTTCGTCAACTAGACCGGCGTCATTGACGCCAGCTACAGCCACGACTGTCATCCCCGCGAAGCGGTGATCCAGTCCTTCCGGTCGTCGGGATGAGTCGAGTTTATTGTGTCGTTCGCCGGAGTTTACCATCGGAAGGCGCTTCGCGCGGACTCGACGGCGGACGATGACACCGAATAGGTTAAACTTAAGTGCTCAACACCGCTATCCGCCGCCACGCCCCGTTCTGGCTCAGCATCGCCGCCGGCATTGCCATCTGGGAGATCGCCGGACGCATGACCAGCCAGGCGTTCATGATGCCGTTCTCCACCACCATCGCGCAGCTCTGGCAGCTGGTGTTCAGCCGCGAGTTCGTCGTCCAGTTCATCGATTCGTCCGAGCTGTTCCTCACCGGCTTCATTCTCGCGCTGGCCGTCGGCATGCCGCTCGGCATGCTGCTGGCGCGGGTGCGCGTGTTGCGCGTCGGGCTCGAACCCTACATCATGATCTTGTACGCGACGCCGATGGTGGCGCTGATCCCGTTCATCCTGTCGATGATGGGTTTCGGTTTTGCGCCGAAGGTGCTGGTGGTGTTCCTGTTCGCGGTGTTCCCGGTGATCTACAACACGGTCGAGGGCGCGCGCTCAATCAAGCCAGAACTGGTCGAGGTCGCGCAGTCGTTCCGCTCGACCGAATGGGCGCTGTGGCGCGACGTGATGGTGCCCTACACGCTGCCTTACGCGATGACCGGTGTGCGCCAGGCGATCGGCCGCGCGCTGGTCGGCATGATCGCCGCCGAATTCTTTTTAAGTTCTACCGGGCTCGGCCAGCTGATCATGACCGCGTCGCAGAATTTCGACACCGCCGGCGTTTTCGCCTCGGTGCTGGTGATCGCGCTGATCGGCGTCGGCCTGATGCGGCTGGGCCTGGCCATCGAGCGCCACTTCGCGCGCTGGAGGCAAT
>JAQSCR010000360.1:0-1258 GCA_029945495.1 Pseudolabrys sp.
ATTCGCCCTGGGCGAAATTGATCGTCTGCGACGTCTGCCAGAGCAGCGTAAAGCCGACGGCGATCAGGGCGTAGATCGCGCCCGTCGCCAGGCCGGACACCAGAAGCTGGATAAGGGAAGCCATTGGCGCTCGCAAATTGTCCCCTGCCGGCGCTTAGCGCCGGCCAAGAGAGACTGCCCGGCGATTTACCGCCGGGCAGAGGGATGACGAAGACGATTTACTTCAGGCCGAGCTTCGGCAGCGTGGCGACGATCTTCTGCTTGCCATTGACGACTTCGCCGATGAAGCTTTCGCGATCGATGTCGCCGTTCTTGTCCCAGGTCGCTTCCATCAGGATGTTCGGTTCATCCTTCGGCGTGATGGTGATGCCGTGCGCCTTTTCGGCGAAGGCCTTGCTGTCGAATTTGCCGACCTTCTCCGTCACGTACTTGACGAAATAGATGGCGGTGTAGCCCTTCATGCCGTTGTGGTCGCAGACATAATTGAAGCGCTTCTTGAAACGCTCGGCGAAGCCTTTGACGGAATCGATCGGCGCATCGACGGTCAGGCCGACATGGCCGCGGACGCCGTTGGCGGCGTCGCCGGCCAGATCGATCACCTTCTGGCCGAGCAGCGTGGTTTCTCCGACCAGCGGGACCTTGATGCCCTGCTTCTTGGCTTCCTTCAGGAAGCGCGCGCTTTCTTCTTCGTTGGTATAGACGAAGATCAGGTCGGCATTCGCCGCCTTGATCTTGACCACGTCGGCGGAGAAGTCGGCCTGGCCCGCTTCGGTCGAAATGTCGGCAACGACCTTGATGTTGCGCGTGCCCATTTCCTTGACGAAGGCGTCGCGGCCGCCTTTACCGAAGTCATTATTCACCCACAGGATGGCGACGCTCTTGGCCTTGGCGCCGTCGTGGATGTAGTTGGCGACTTTCGGCATGCTGAACTGGGCGCCAAACGACGTGCGGAAGACGTAAGGATTGCCCTTCTGCGTGATTGCCGGGGCTTCGCCGCCGACGATCTGCGGAATTTCCGCCTGCTGCGCGAGCAGCATCGAGGTCATCACCGAGCCGGAGAACACCGGGCCCATGATGACGTAGGGCTTGTTGTCGAGCACCTTCTGCACCTGCGAGCGGGCAATGCTGGCTTCGCTCTGGCTGTCGAGTAGCGGCATGTCGATCTTCTTGCCGAGAATGCCGCCCTTGGCGTTGATTTCTTCCATGGCCAAGATCATGCCGTCGCGATAATTGGTGCCCGACACGGCGCCGCCGCCGG
>JAQSCR010000360.1:1268-2078 GCA_029945495.1 Pseudolabrys sp.
TCGACGATGGCCGGCATATAGACGGATGTCGCGGTCGATTGCGCCGAAGCCGCGCCAACGAACCCGGCGAGCGCAGCGATCGTGGCGGATATGGTTAGTCCTGAGCGTAACATTGGGTTTCCCTCCGTGATTTATGGAGCATGGGCCCGTTGCTAGCCGGGCTCTTTGCCTCGGAATCGCCCATTGTCAGGGCATCTTCCGACGGCGACGATGGCCAGACGCAGGCCTGCCGTCAATAACAAAGACGTGCGACGAACATAACCTGATGTTACTTTTTCAGCCGCCGGGCGCGGGCCTTCGCGGCACGCGGGGTGACGCGCGGTTGCGCCGCATCCGCCTCCATGTGCGTGCACTCCATATGCGTGCGCAAGGCCGCGATAAACCGCGTACCATAGGGCGACAGCGAGGCATCCTTGCGGTGCACGATATAGGTCTGAAACCAGGTCGGCTCGGCGATATCGAGCGCCCGGATTTTCGGCCAATTGCCGCCAAGCAGCGTGAACTCATCGATCACCGCAATGCCGAGGCCTTGTGTCACCAACGCGCAGACCGTCGATCCGAAGCGCGCACGGATCGACACGTCGTAATGCAGCGAGGTATTGGCAAAAATCCCGGCCATGACCCTTCCGTACGGGTCGTTGGGATCGATGCCGATCAGCGGATATTTCACGATATCGGCCGCCGCAACACGCGCGCTGCGCGCCAGGGGATGGCCCTCCGGCACGATGCATTTCAGGCGCCCGCGCGCCAGCGGTTCGCAAGTCAGCATCGGATGGTCGATCGCGTGACTGAGCGCCACCAGTTCGCCTT
>JAQSCR010000361.1 GCA_029945495.1 Pseudolabrys sp.
CGACAACGACGCCACCGCCAAGAAGCGCGCCGCGGCCATTGCCAAGAACCAGACTCTCGATCCGGCCGAGGCCCAGGGCCTGTCGCCCGAGGAGATCCTCGCGGCGTTCTACGGTCAGGTCATCTACAAGCGCGAGAAGGACGGCTGGAACACGCCGTTCAACGCCGACTCGATGAAGGGCGTCAAGCTCACGCACGACCTGGTCAACGGCAAGACCGGCAAGTCGGTGGCCGATGCCGGCGCCAAGATGACTCCGCGCCTGCTGGCCAAACTCAAGGAAGCCGGCCTGAAGGAGATGCGCGTCTCGGCTGAGGAGCTGATCGGCCGCTACGCCGCGCTCGACATCATCAACGAGAAGACCGGCGAGATCTACGTCGAGGCAGGCCAGGAGATCACCCAGGCCGTGCTCGACCAGTTCGAGGAAGTGGGCATCGACCTGCTGCCGACGCTGGCGATCGACCACACCAATGTCGGGCCCTACATCCGCAACACGTTGGCGGCCGACAAGAACTCGAACCGTGAAGAGGCCCTGCTCGACGTCTACCGCGTCATGCGTCCGGGCGAGCCGCCGACGCTGGATCAGGCCGAGACCCTGTTCCAGGGCCTGCTGTTCGACCTCGACCGCTACGACCTCTCGCCGGTCGGCCGCGTGAAGATGAACATGCGCCTGGACTTCGAGGGCGTGCCCGATTCGCAGCGCACGCTGCGTCGCGAGGACATCCTCTCGGTCGTCAAGGTCCTCCATGGCCTCAAGGACGGCCGTGGCGAAATCGACGACATCGATCACCTCGGCAACCGTCGCGTCCGTTCGGTCGGCGAGCTGATGGAGAACCAGTATCGCGTCGGCCTGCTGCGCATGGAGCGGGCGATCCGCGAGCGCATGAGCTCGATCGACATCGACACCGTGATGCCGCACGACCTGATCAACGCCAAGCCGGCGGCGGCGGCGGTGCGCGAGTTCTTCGGCTCGAGCCAGCTCAGCCAGTTCATGGACCAGACCAATCCGCTGTCGGAAGTGACGCACAAGCGTCGCCTGTCGGCGCTTGGACCGGGCGGTCTGACGCGCGAGCGCGCCGGCTTCGAGGTGCGCGACGTGCATCCGACGCATTACGGCCGCATCTGCCCGATCGAGACGCCGGAAGGCCCGAACATCGGTCTGATCAACTCGCTCGCCACTTACGCGCGCGTCAACAAATACGGCTTCGTCGAAACGCCGTATCGCAAGGTGAAGGACGGCCGCGTCACCGACGAGGTCATCTATCTCTCGGCGATGGAAGAAAGCCGTCACGCGGTGGCGCAGGCCAACGCGCAGATGGACGCCAAGGGCAAGTTCATCGAAGACCTCATCATCTGCCGCCAGGCCGGTGACGTGCATCTTGTCCCGCGCGACAAGGTCGACTTCATGGACGTGTCGCCGAAGCAGCTCGTCTCGGTCGCCGCGGCGCTGATCCCGTTCCTCGAGAACGACGACGCCAACCGCGCGCTGATGGGCTCGAACATGCAGCGCCAGGCGGTGCCGCTGGTTCGCGCCGAAGCGCCGTTCGTCGGCACCGGCATGGAAGGCGTGGTCGCCCGCGACTCGGGCGCCTCGATTTCCGCGCGCCGCACCGGCATCGTCGATCAGGTCGACGCGACACGTATCGTCGTTCGCGCCACCGGTGAAACCGACCCGACCAAGCCGGGCGTCGATATCTATCGTCTGATGAAGTATCAGCGCTCGAACCAGAACACCTGCATCAACCAGCGTCCGCTGGTGAAGGTAGGCGACCACGTCAACAAGGCCGACATCATCGCCGACGGTCCGTCGACCGATCTCGGCGAGTTGGCGCTCGGCCGCAACGTGCTGGTCGCGTTCATGCCGTGGAATGGCTACAACTTCGAGGACTCGATCCTGCTGTCCGAGCGGATCGTCAAGGAAGACGTGTTCACCTCCATTCACATCGAAGAGTTCGAAGTGATGGCGCGCGACACCAAGCTCGGTCCCGAGGAAATCACCCGCGACATCCCGAACGTCTCGGAAGAGGCGCTCAAGAATCTCGACGAAGCGGGCATCGTCTATATCGGCGCCGAAGTGCACG
>JAQSCR010000362.1:0-496 GCA_029945495.1 Pseudolabrys sp.
AGGCTACCCTTGAGAAGGCCGGCGCCAAGGTTGAGCTCAAGTAACCGCAGGTTACTTAAGCGAAATCCGCGGGCGAGCTCTTGCGAGACCCGGGGATCGCCAGGAAGACGTGGATGGCCGGGTCAAGCCCGGCCATGACGAGGTAGAGGCGAAATCCGCGGGCGAGCTCTTGCGAGACCCGGGGATCGCTACAGATAACGATTTCCCCGGGGTTTAGGCCCCGGGGATATCGCAACAAGAAACGCGGCGGCCGCTTTTTAGAGCGGACCGGAGGCGGATCGTGAAAGCGGGGCTGATCAAGCCCGGTCACGATGGAGTGTAGAGAAGAGTGCGGCGGTTCGGGCGCGGTCCGAATCACATAGACAACGGGTAGCCCCGACGCCTGTCCTGATGGTCGCGATGGAATGCGGCTGTTCGGAGAGGCGCCCGCGCTGGCCCCCGACATTGAATCGAGAGAAACAAACGATGGCGCAGACGTTTACCGGTCGCAAGCGCG
>JAQSCR010000362.1:506-2075 GCA_029945495.1 Pseudolabrys sp.
TTAGAAAATTTTTCGGGTCAATCAAGGAAGTGGCGGAGATGCCGAACCTCATCGAGGTTCAGAAAGCATCCTATGACCAATTCCTGATGGTGAAGGAGCCGACAGGCGGCCGTCCCGACGAGGGCCTGCAGGCGGTTTTCCGCTCGGTTTTTCCGATTTCCGATTTCTCCAATTCCTCGATGCTCGAATTCGTCAAATACGAATTCGAACCGCCGAAGTATGACGTCGACGAGTGCCGCCAGCGCGGCATGACCTTCGCCGCGCCGCTCAAGGTGACGCTCCGCCTGATCGTATTCGATATCGATGAAGAGACGGGCGCGCGTTCGGTCAAGGACATCAAGGAGCAGGATGTCTACATGGGCGACATTCCGCTCATGACCAACAACGGCACCTTCATCGTCAACGGCACCGAGCGCGTCATCGTTTCGCAGATGCATCGCTCGCCGGGCGTGTTCTTCGATCACGACAAAGGCAAGACCCATTCGTCGGGCAAGCTGCTGTTCGCCGCGCGCATCATTCCGTATCGCGGTTCCTGGCTCGACATCGAGTTCGACGCCAAGGACATCGTCTATGCCCGCATCGATCGCCGCCGCAAGATTCAGGTGACGTCGCTGATGTATGCGCTCGGCCTCGACAGCGAGGAAATCCTGCGCACGTTCTACAAGCACATCGCCTACAAGCGCACCAAGGATGGCTGGCGCGTGCCGTTCGATGCCAACCGCCTCAAGGGCTACAAGGCGATCAACGACCTCATTGACGCCGACACCGGCAAGGTCGTGGTCGAAGCCGGCAAGAAGCTGTCGGTTCGCCAGGCCCGCCAGTTGCAGGAGAAGGGTCTCAAGCACCTGCGCATGGCCGACGAAGAACTGATCGGCCACTACATCGCGGAAGATCTTGTCAACGTGAAGACCGGCGAGATCTATCTCGAGGCCGGCGCCGAGATCGATGAAAAGAACCTCAAGGTTCTGATCGAGGCCGGCTACAAGGAACTGCCGCTGCTCGACATCGACCACGTCAATGTCGGCGCCTATATCCGCAACACCTTGACCGTCGACAAGAATATGACGCGTGAAGACGCGCTGTTCGACATCTATCGCGTCATGCGCCCGGGCGAACCGCCGACCGTGGACACCGCCGAGGCGATGTTCCGTTCGCTGTTCTTCGACTCGGAGCGTTACGACCTCTCGGCCGTCGGCCGGGTCAAGATGAACATGCGTCTCGAACTCGACGCGCCCGACACCATGCGCGTCCTGCGCAAGGACGACATCATCTCGGTCATTCGCACGCTGGTCGATCTGCGCGACGGCAAGGGCGAAATCGACGACATCGACAATCTCGGCAATCGCCGCGTGCGCTCGGTCGGCGAGTTGATGGAGAACCAGTACCGCATCGGTCTGTTGCGCATGGAGCGCGCGATCAAGGAGCGCATGTCGTCGGTCGATATCGACACCGTCATGCCGCAGGACCTGATCAACGCCAAGCCGGCGGCCGCCGCGGTGCGCGAGTTCTTCGGCTCGTCGCAGCTGTCGCAGTTCATGGACCAGACCAACCCGCTGTCCGAGATCACCC
>JAQSCR010000363.1:0-1474 GCA_029945495.1 Pseudolabrys sp.
GCGCATGAAATCCTCCGGATCGTAGGTCACGACCGAAAACGTCTTGGTCGGTTCGGGCAGCGCGAACCGCATGACGTACACCAGGTTGCGCGGCCCGTTCTTGCGTGGCCCGTCCGGCTGCGCACCGCGCTTGTTGGCGGGCATCGGCATGCCGGCGTTGTCGCCGGCGCTGCGGTCCCATTCCGGCGGAATGAAGCTTGCCGGATCGTCGATGCGGGCGGAAAAAGTCGGATGCTGGGTCGGGCGGAAATCCTTGGCCCCGGTATTCAGCCCGGTATTCAGCCAAGTGAGATAACCGTACTTCTTGAGTTCGGGCATCATCTCGTCGGCCAGCACCTTCGTTTCCTTGGCTGAGAACTTGCCGTCCTTGTTCTCGTCGATCAGGGGAATCTCGATTTCGCTCGAAAACGGATCGAACCGCCATTCGATTTCGACATGCGTATATTTGCCATCCTTGGCAACGACCCGGACCACTTCCTGAATCCAGATGTGAGGATGGGCGTGGGCGGCGGCAGACACCAGAAGGCCGGCGATCGCCAGAAGCAGTCCGCCCGCGATCCTCACGTTGATCCTCGCGCCGCGCTGTCCTGCACCGGCACCTGCCGCGGCTTGCCCACATTGACGATCGCGACGAAGACGAAGGTGCCGTGGGACACGCGCAAGTCGGTCTCCTCGTGACGGCGACGCACCACCGTCTCCAGGTCGATGGTGATCGAGGTCCGGCCGACCTTCACGACGTCCCCGTAGATCGACACCATATCTCCTACTTTGATCGGCTGGACGAAGGTCATGGCCGTGATCGCCACGGTCGCCACCCTGCCCTTGGCCACCCGCGCGGCCAGCGAGCCGCCCGCAATGTCCATCTGGGAGAGCACCCAGCCGCCGAAAATGTCGCCGTTGCCGTTCATATCGGCAGGCTGCGGCACGGTCCTTACGATGGGATCACGGCGACTTTCAGACATCGGTACCCCACCGGATATGGTTGATTTCGGGCAATTTTGCTACCATACCCATGCTCCACCGGCCATCAAGTGATCCCCTCGCGCGGCCGGTAACAAAAGAAGCAAACATGGCCAAGAACGGCGATCTGTTCGATCGGTCGGGAGGCGGCAAGCGCGCCGCGGCGACCAAGGACAATTCCTACACCGCCCGCGATATCGAGGTGCTGGAGGGGCTCGAGCCCGTCCGCAAGCGCCCGGGCATGTATATCGGCGGCACCGACGAGCGGGCCATGCATCACCTCGTGGCCGAGGTGCTGGACAATTCGATGGACGAGGCCGTCGCCGGCCACGCCGACACGATCTGGCTGGAGATGCTGCCGGGCAATCGCATTTTGGTCCGCGACAATGGCCGCGGCATGCCGGTCGATCCGCACCCCAAGTTCAAGAACAAGTCGGCCCTGGAAGTCATCCTCACGACCCTGCATTCGGGCGGCAAGTTCAACAGCAAGGTCTACGCCACGTCGGGCGGCCTG
>JAQSCR010000363.1:1524-2072 GCA_029945495.1 Pseudolabrys sp.
CGACCGTCAGGCCTGGACGCAGAGCTTTTCGCGCGGCAAGCCGGTGTCGAAGCTGAAGTCGGCTGGCCCTGCCCCCAACCGTCGCGGCACGACCGTCACCTTCCGTCCCGACCCCGAGATTTTCGGCAAGCAACTCTTCGTGCCCGAGCGGCTCTACCGCATGGTGCGCTCCAAGGCGTACCTGTTCCGCGGCGTCGAGATTCGCTGGAAATGCGACAAGTCCCTGCTGCCACGTAACGACAAGGGGGGGAGCGGTGAAATTCCCGAGGAAGAGAGTTTCCACTTCCCCGGTGGTCTCAAGGACTACCTGACATCCGAGATTGGCCAGCGCGGCACCGTGGTACCGCAGCCCTTCGCCGGTGAAGCCAAGAGCGAGAGCAACGGTACCATCGGCGGCAAGGTCGAGTGGGCCGTGTGGTGGCCGAACGACGAGGAAGGCTTCGTCCGCTCCTACTGCAACACCGTGCCGACGGCCGAAGGCGGCACGCACGAATCGGGCTTCCGCAGCGCCCTGCTGCGCGGCCTCAAGCGCTATGCCGAGCTCACGG
>JAQSCR010000364.1 GCA_029945495.1 Pseudolabrys sp.
TGGCGCGACTATGTCGCCAATTCACGGCATTGCGCCATCGGTCTTTACGCGCTCGGCTTCCGCCCCGGCGATCGTGTGGCGGTGGCCAGCGAAAATACACCCGAGTGGTTTTACGCCGACATGGCCTCGCAGATGCTGGGCGGCGCCTGTCTCGGCATCTACCCGACCAATCCCTGGCCCGAGCTGCAATATATCGTCCGCCACTCGAAGACCCGCTTCGTCGTATGCGGTGATCAGGAGCAGACCGACAAGGTCATCGAAGCCCAGCGCCAAGAAGGCGGCCTGCCGGATATCACCACCATCATCTGCGTCGACATGAAGGGCATGCGACATTACCGGCAGAACAACCTGATGTCGTTCGACGCCCTGCTCGATCTCGGCGACGCCAACGAAGAAAAGTACGGCGCGGAGGTTGACCGGTTGCTTGCGGCCGGACAGCCCGCCGACATCGCCGTGGTCGTCTACACCTCCGGCACCACGGGCATGCCGAAGGGCGCGATGCTCAGTCATCGCAACATGCTTTTTTCGGCCTCGAAGGTTGTCGAGCGGCTCGGCCTCACCGCGTCGACCTACTCCGTCGTCTGCTATCTGCCGCTGTGTCACGTGGCCGAACGCAGCTTCTCGACGCTGATGCATCTCCTGACCGGCTGCGTCGTCAGCTTCGCCGAATCGGTCGATACGGTGGTGACAAACTTGCGCGAGATTGCTCCCCTCGGATTCCTCGGCGTGCCCCGCATTTGGGAGAAGATGCAGCAAAGCGTGCAGTATCGCATCAAGGATACGCGCCGCTTCCAACGGCGCGTTTTCGAAGCGTGCATGGCCCACGGCATGCCTATCGCCGAACGCCGCCTGCAAAACGGCGGCAGACTAGCGAGCCTGCGCGACCGCATCGCGTTCAGCCTCCTGTGGCTCGTCTGTTACCGCAGTCTGCAACGCTTCCTCGGCCTCAACCGGGTGCGCAACGGTTTCTGCGGGGGCGCCACAGTGTCGCCGAGCGTCTTGATGTTCTTCTGGATTCTCGGCGTGCCCGTCTATCAGATTTACGGCATGACGGAGGCCGGCGGCGTCACCCACTTGCAGCAACCCGGCTACACACTGCCGGGCTGCTCGGGCCGCATCCTCGAAGGCCTCGAGCAGCGCCTTGCCGACGACGACGAATTGCTGATACGCGGCGAGTCGATCTTTCCCGGCTATTTGTACGACGAGGCCGCAAAGGCCCGCGCGCTCCAGGACGGATGGATGCACACCGGCGATATCGTCCGCTTCGAACCGAACGGCGAAGTCAGCGTCTACGATCGCAAGAAAGACATCATCATCACTTCCGGCGGCAAGAATATCACCCCGTCGCTCATCGAAAACGCGCTGAAGGATTCGATCTACATCCGTGAAGCCATTTTGCTGGGCGATGGCCGCAAGTTCCTCGCCGCCCTCATCCAGATCGATTACGACACGGTCGGTCAATGGGCGCAGGAACACAAACTGCCTTACACCACCTACCGCAACCTCGCCGAGCACCTCGAGGTCTTCGACTTGATTCAGGCCGAAGTGGAAAAGGTCAATGCCCGCTTTGCCCGGGTCGAGAACATCCGCAAGTTTGTCATCCTTTTAAAGCAACTCGATCACGACGACGGCGAACTCACGGCGACGATGAAAGTCCGCCGCAAGATCGTCGACGAGAAATTCACGGCCGAGATTCAGCAGATTTACGGGAGTGAGGCATAGTGGATTTCCTCGGCCTGCTCATTGCTTCCGGTCTGGTCTCGGGCGCCGGCTACGGCATGATCGCCATGGGTTTCGCGGTGATCTACAAGGCCACCGGCGTCGTCAATTTCGCCCAGGGCGAACTGGTGATGCTGACGGCCTACATCGCATTCTCGATTGCCAGTTCGCTTCACCTGCAGTTCTTCGCATTAATGGCCGTCGCCATTCCGATTGCGATGGTGCTCGGCCTGCTGCTGGAGCGCCTCTTCATTCGGCCGATGCTGGGCGAGCCTCCATTTGCCATCGTCATGGTGACGATCGGCCTGGCCGTTGTCCTGCGCAGCACAACAATCATGATATGGGGGC
>JAQSCR010000365.1 GCA_029945495.1 Pseudolabrys sp.
AATGTTCGTAGACCGCGATATTGTCGTGCAGCCTGTCCATGAATTCCCACGCCTTGGCCTCGCCGAACATCTGGATCCAGGCCGAGACGTGGAAGTAGCCGGTCCCTGACGAGGCCGGATGCGGCATGGTGATCTTGCCTTTTAGGCGCGGGTCGGTGAGGTCGAACCAGGATGTGGGTTTGGCGAGACCGAGCTTCGGCGCCTCGACCGTGTTGAAGCAGACCGCGGCGACCCATGCCTCCATGCCGACCCAGGCCGGCGGATTGGCAGGATCGCGGAATGCCGGCTTGATGGCGGCGAGGTTCTTCGGCGCGTAGGGGTCGAGCAGTACGCGCTTATCGAGCAGCAGCATCGAGGTGACGGCAAGCCCCCAGATGGCATCGGCGCGCTGCACGCTCTGCTCGGCCAGGATCTTGGCGGTGAGGACGCCGGTCGAATCGCGATTCCACAGGATCTCGATGCCGGGGTTTTCTGCCTCGAACGATTTCTTGAAGTCGTTCAGGTTCTCGATCTCGAGGGTCGAGTAGACTTCCAGCCTGACGCGGTCCTGCGCCGACACCGTCGCCGCGACCAGAATCATCGCCGCGCCCATGATCCACTGCTTCATCATCTGCTCTCCGCATCCCTCCCATAGCATGTCGCGCCATTGATCAGTCGGGAACCGGCCGCTAGGCTCGATGCATAACAACTGCAGGAGGCAATGGCCATGTTCGTTGCTCGACTGGCCGCTCTTACCGCGGCCGCCCTATGCGTCATCTCCGTTGCCGATGCCAAGACGCTGCGCTGGGCAAGCCAGGGCGATGCCCTCACCCTCGATCCCTATTCGCAGAACGAGGGGCCGACCACGGCCATGAACACGCACTTCTACGACGCGCTGATCTCGCGCGATCCGAAGCTGGCGAAAGTGCCGGGCCTGGCGCTCACGTGGAAGCCGATCTCGCCTGAGGTCTGGGAATTCAAGCTCCGGCCCGACGTTAAGTTCAGCGACGGCACGCCGTTCACCGCCGACGACGTGGTGTTCAGCTACAACCGCGCGCTCGCCCCCTCCTCCGACTTCCGCGCCTACATCTCCAGCATCAAGGAGGTGAAGGCGATCGATCCGCTGACGGTGCACATCATAACCAACGGGCCGAACCCCATCCTGCCCGACTACACGACCAGCATCCTGATCATGTCGAAGGCGTGGTCGGAGAAGCACAACGTCACCAAGCCGCAAAGTTTCAAGGACAAGGAAGAGACCTACGCCGTGCGCAACGCCATGGGCACCGGTCCCTACATGGTGAAGCAGCGCGACCCCGACGTGCGCACGGTGATGGTCAAGAACCCGACCTACTGGGGCGCCAAGGAATTCCCGAACTATCCCGACGAGCTGGTCTACACCCCGATCAAGGAACCGGCGACCCGCGTGGCCGCGCTGATCTCGGGCCAGGTCGACTTCGTGCTCGACGCGCCGCTGCAGGACATCGCCCGCATCAAGCAGACCGCCGGGCTCAAGACCGAGGAGACCGCGCAGGTCCGCTCGATCTTCCTCGGCCTCGACATGGGCTCGGCCGAACTCAAGTACTCCGACGTCAAGGGCAAGAACCCGTTCGCCGACAAGCGCGTGCGCCAGGCCATGTACCAGGCGATCGACATCAACGCGATCAAGGCCAAGGTGATGCGCAACTTCGCGGCACCCGCCGGCCTCGTCACCTCGCCCGGCGTGCACGGCTATACGCCGGCGCTCGACCAGCGCCAGAAGTATGACGTGGCCTCGGCCAAGAAGCTGATGGCGGAAGCGGGCTATCCCAACGGCTTCAGCGTCGCGCTCGACTGCCCCAACGACCGCTACAACAACGACGAGCAGATTTGCCAGGCCGTCACCGGCATGCTGGCGCAGATCGGCATCAAGGTCGACCTGCAGGCGCGCTCGAAGACGCTGCATTTCCCCAAGATCCAGAAGAAGGATTCGAGCTTCTACCTGCTGGGCTGGGGCGTGCCCACGCTCGATTCGCATTACGTCTTCACCTTCCTCTACCAGACCAACGACGCGGCCAAGAAGGTCGGCGGCTGGAACTACACCAAC
>JAQSCR010000366.1 GCA_029945495.1 Pseudolabrys sp.
GCCACACCCTCGATATCGCATGTCGGGTTTACCCGATATGCGCAAATAAAAGTCGGGGGACTAAGGGAAGAGGGGCGTACCCGGCGCCTTCACAAAGAATACGGGCGATGAATCGCGCCTGCTTCTCTTTCCCTCGCCCCGCGTAGCGGGGAGAGGGAGGAGCAGAACCTACACCGCCAAATTATCGATGAGCCTTGTCTTGCCGATTTTCGCCGCCACCAGCAGCCGGATCGGCCCGGATTTCAGCGCAGCGACCGTCGCGAGCGTCAGCGCATGACGCGCCTCCAGATAATCGAGCGCGAACTCGGCCTGCGTGATCTTGGCGCGGCCTTCTTCCAGCACCATCTCGATCGGCTCGCCGGCCTTGATGCGCGTAGCGCTATCCTTCAGCGTGCGGACCAAGACTGGCGCATGGCCGCGCTCGAGCTCGCTGAGGTAAACATTGCGCGACGACAGTGCGAGGCCGTCCTTCTCGCGCACGGTCGGCATGCCGACCACCTTGAGCGGCAGATCGAGATCCCTGGCCATCTGCGTCACCACGCGCAATTGCTGGTAGTCCTTCTGCCCGAACATCGCGTAGTCGGGCGTCACCTGCGTGAACAGCTTGGCGACGACGGTGGCGACGCCGCCGAAGAAATGCGGACGGAACTTGTCTTCCAGTCCGGCGAGCGCCGCGCCTTCGGGCGCCACGCGGGTGGCAAAGCCTTGCGGATACATCACAGCAGCCGAAGGCGCCCAGACCAGGTCGGCCTTGATATCGGCCAAGGCAGCGACATCGCTCTTCAACGTGCGCGGGTAGCTGCCGAAGTCCTCATGCGGGGCAAACTGCGTCGGATTGACGAAGATCGACACCACCACCCGGTCGGCGCGCTGTTGGCCGGCACGCACCAGCGCCAGGTGGCCGCGATGCAGTGCGCCCATGGTCGGCACCAGCGCGACCGTATCGCCGGCCTTGCGATAGGCGGCGATGGCGCGGCGGAGGGCAGTGATCGTATGGACGACGGTCGGACGCTTGGCCATGAAACTTACCTTGCTTGCCTTGATCGTATGTCGAGTCGTTTGCCTTGTCGGGTTCCTGTCATGGAACGGCCGTACAAATATCAGCCACGGTTAACCACGGCCACGGCGATTAATGGTTAAACTGTGATAAACTTGACTAAACTACAGCATTTAATGGACTATCGGCGCATCAAAGGACGCCTTTAATGCTGCTCCAGCCGATCAAAAGTAGCACCCAGTCCGCCCACGTTGTCGTGCTCGGCAACGAGAAGGGCGGCTCCGGCAAGTCGACGACCGCGCTGCACATCGCCGTGGCGTTGCTCAAGGCCGGCCAGCGCGTCGCCACCATCGATCTCGACTCGCGCCAGCAGAGCTTCACCCATTACATCGAGAACCGCAGCGCCTGGGCCGCACGCGCCCGCATCAAGCTCGAGCTGCCGACGCATTTCTGCGTGCCGCGCTCCGACACCAATTCGCTCGAAGCCAACGAGGCCAACGAGTTCAACAGTTTCTCCCAGGCGATCGCCGCGATCGAACACACGCACGACGTCGTCATCATCGATACGCCGGGCAACGACACTTATCTCATGCGCCTCGCGCATTCGATGGCCGATACTTTGGTCACGCCGCTCAATGACTCGTTCGTCGATTTCGACGTGCTGGCGACGCTCGACCCGACCGATTTCACCGTCACCGGCGAAAGCCATTACTCTTCGATGGTGCGCGAGGCGCGCCGCCAGCGGCGTCTGGTCGACGGCCGGCTGACCGACTGGATCGTCGTGCGCAACCGTCTGTCGACGCTCGGCTCGCGCAACAAGAAGCTGGTCGGCGAGGGCATCACTGAGCTGGGCAAGCGTATGGGTTTCCGCTCCGTCGACGGCTTCGCCGAGCGCGTGGTCTATCGCGAATTCTTCCCGCGCGGCCTGACCGCCTTCGACGACCTCGACGAGCAGACCCTCGGCACGCGGCCGAACATGTCGCATCTGACCGCGCGCGAGGAAGTGATCGCGCTCTTGAACGCGCTGCATCTGCCGATGTCGGAAAACGGCAAGCGCCGCGCCGCCG
>JAQSCR010000367.1 GCA_029945495.1 Pseudolabrys sp.
TCGGCGCTGGTCGAGGAAAACGCCGCCACCGCCAAGACGCTCGAGTTTCAGGCGAAGTCGATGGATGAGCGGGTGGCGAGCTTCCGCTTGCGCGGGCAGGATGCTGGTAACTATGGCGCCGGTGACGATAGCGTCGATGCGGCCGAGCCGTCCGTTCGCGACGCGCCGCAACCATATGCGCCGCCGTCGCGCGGGCCGGCCGCGGCCCTGCGTCTGGCATCGGCGCGGCGCTAGTGGAGCGGATTTGACGTTCGCTACCCACTTGCCGAGAATATCTTAAGCGAACGTCAAATCCAAAGCTCCACTAGCAACAATAACTTGCTAGTGGTCCTTTGATTCTAACATTCGCAAAAGTGCCTCCGCGAAGGGATGCGAATGTTAGAATCGGACCACTAGAACCGCTCCGCGGTCTTGCGCTATCGAATTTCAGCGCAAGCTCGTTTCAACCGGATAGCGCTTCGATTTCATCTCGTTGCAATGTCAGGTTGCGGCTGTATGACCGACAATTAGATATACAATTCGATAATGTAGATTGTCGCTATACATTGAGCCCAATTTAAATCGGTTTCTTACGACGTTAGTCTAATCTTAGGCCAGGTAGCCGCGTGCACCCGTGACCGATTCTGAGAATTGCGTCGCTTTCGGTCGCTGATCTCTGAGTGTTGGTGCTCATGGGTGCCGGTGAGGGCGTTCGGTATGCCCGTCTGGAAGACGCGTTCAGCTGAAATTTTGCGGCAGGAATTTCGCGCGCGCGAAATATCGTAACCGAGAAGGTTTTCACCGTGTTCCGACGAAGCCTTACTGCGACGCAAGGCCCTTTTTCAATTCAAGGAGCGAAGTCCATGGTTCGATTCCCGAAAATTCGCATCGCTGGCCGGCTGGTGATTGGCTTTGCCGCGCTGAGCGTCATTCTCGCTGCGTCCGTCGGCTACACAGCTGTCGATCTTCGCGCCGCCAGCGAGAAAATCGAGCGCATGACGACATTGCGCGCCCCGGCCGCGATTATCAGCACGGAATTGGTTGCCGATATTTATTCAACGCTCGCCACGCTGCGCGGTTACTTGTTGACGGGCAATCCGCAGGGCAAGATCGACCGCGCTGCGATGTGGAAGACGATGGATGAGACGGTGGCTCGCTTCGATAAGATAGCAGGCCGCTTTACGGAGGCCGAAAACAAGCTCAGGTGGCAGCAAGTCAAGGTCCTGATCGAAGAATTCCGGGCGGCTCAGGCCAAGGCCGAGCAGGTCGCGTTTTCCCCCGATGCTTTCCCGGCAACCAAGATTCTCACGACGGAGGCGGCGCCTCAGGTCGATATAATGTTCTCGGAGATCACCAAAATGATCAACGAGGAAGAAGAGCTGGACGCCACACCTGACCGCAAGCGACTTCTTAAGACGATGGCCGATTTTCGAGGCAATCTGGCGGCGGCGGCGGCTCAAATTCGCATGTATCTGCTGGCTGGCGACAAGAGCGATGTGGAGAAATTCAACAAGCCATGGGCGACTTTCGGCAAGGCATTTGCCGTCCTCGCCGGCCGCCAGGATTTGATGACGGCCACTCAAAAAGCCTCGTTCGACAAGCTCGCGAAAGCTCGCGCCGCCTTTGAACCGCTCCCTCCCAAGGTGATCGCAGTTCGCGAGTCTGCCCGTTGGAATCTGCCGGTCTATATTTTGACCACCGAGGCTGCGCCTCGGGCTGGGAAAATTCTCGACTTGCTTGATGGCGAGAAACAGGCCGACGGAACTCGGTCCGGCGGCATTAAGACCAGTCAGCAATCGCTGCTGTCTCATGAATCTAAACAAGTCATGGACGGTATATCGTTGCTATTGGTGGTGGTGCTGGCATTGCTTGGCGTTGGATTGGGCGCCGCCGTCATCATCGCATTCTTGACCACGCGGTCGATCGTTCGGCCGCTCAACGCCCTCATTCACCCGCTTGAAGAAGTCGCCGCCGGCAACTTCGCCATCGAAGTGCCGGGTCTCGGCCGCAAGGACGAAGTCGGCCAGATCGCCAATGCAGTGCATCTGATGTCGCAGAAAGTCAGCGCCAC
>JAQSCR010000368.1 GCA_029945495.1 Pseudolabrys sp.
CTTCGGCGGCGGCGCGCCGCTGCATGCCGCGCGGGTGGCCGAGAAGATCGGCGTCCAGCGCGTGATCGTGCCGCCCAATGCCGGCGTCGGTTCGGCGGTGGGCTTCCTGGCCGCGCCGGTCTCCTACGAACTGGTGCGCAGCCGTTACATGCGGCTCGATGCTTTCGATGCGGCCTCAGCCACTCAGCTTCTCGATGAGATGAGCGTCGAGGCGACGGCGCTGGTGGTGCCCGGCGCGCGCGGCATGAAGACCTTCGAGCGCCGCGTGGCCTTCATGCGCTACATCGGCCAGGGCCACGAGATCATGGTCGTGCTGCCGGAGCGGACGCTGGTCGCCAGCGACGCTGAGGCGCTGCGTACGGCCTACGAGCGCGACTATGCGGCGCTGTTTGAACGGCACATCCCCAATGCCGCCATCGAGCTGCTGAGCTGGTCGGTGCAGGTCTCCACCGAAACCAATCTGCCGGCGGTCCAGGGCGCCGCTCCTGCTGTGGCCCAGCCGGTGCCGGTCGGGCGTCGCCCGGTGTTCGATGGCCGCAGCGGCCGCAGCACCGACGTTCCCGTCTACCGCCGCGAGGACCTGCCGCCGGGCAGCGCCTTCCCGGGCCCCGCGATCGTGTCCGAGGACGAGACCTCGACCTACATTTCGGCCAGTTTTACCGCGCACATCGACGCGTCCGGCTGTATCGTCATGGACCGGCGGGTCGGGTGAGGAGAACATCATGAGCCAGTCCAACAGCGTCGGGCTGATCGATCTGCAGATCATGTGGAACCGGCTGATCGCCGTGGTCGAAGAGCAGGCGCAGACGTTGATGCGCACCGCCTTCAGCCCGATCGTGCGCGAGGCGGGCGACCTCTCGGCCGGTATCTTCGACCTCCAGGGCCGCATGCTGGCGCAGGCCATCACCGGCACGCCGGGCCATGTGAACTCCATGGCCGAGTCGGTGAAGCATTTCCTGCGCTACTTCCCGGTCGACACCATGAAGCCGGGCGACGCCTACATCACCAACGATCCGTGGATGGGCACCGGCCATCTCAACGATTTCGTCATCACCACGCCGTGCTTCCGCAATGGCAGGCTGGTCGCGCTGTTCTCCTGCACCAGCCATCTCATGGACATCGGCGGCATCGGCTTTGGCCCCGATGCCACCGACGTGTTCATGGAAGGCCTCTATATCCCGATGCTGAAGCTGTTCGACAACGGCCGGGTGAACGAGACGCTGATGGCGATGATCCGCGCCAACACGCGCCAGCCGGTCGACACCGAGGGCGATGTCTACTCGCTGGCCGGCTGCAACGACATCGGCAGCCGCCGGCTGGTCGAAATGATGGACGAGTTCGCCATCGACTCGCTGGATCAGCTCGGCGAACACATCATCGCCCGTTCGCGCGAGGCTGTGCTGGCCGAGATCGCCAAGCTGCCCAAGGGCACCTGGCACAACAGCATGACGGTCGACGGCTACGACGAACCAGTGACCCTGAAGGCCGCACTCACCGTTTCCGATAGCGGCATCCACGTCGACTATACCGGCACCACCGGCGTCTCCGCGCGCGGCATCAACGTGCCGCATGCCTATACGACCGCGTACACCGTGTTCGGCCTGGGCTGCGTCGTGGCCACCCACATTCCGAACAATGCCGGATCGCTCGGGCCGCTCACTGTGTCGGCACCAGCGGACTGCATTCTGAACGCGCCCAAGCCCAATGCCGTGGCCTCGCGCCATATCATCGGCCAGATGCTGCCGGATGTGACTTTCGGCTGCCTGCGCCAGATCATTCCCGATCGCGTGCCGGCCGAGGGCACGTCGTGCCTGTGGAACATCAACGTCCGCGGTCATGTGGCGGGCGGCGAAGGCGGCAACTACGGCTTCGGCATGACCATCACCTCCAACGGCGGCACGGGCGCGCGGCCGGACAAGGACGGCCTCTCGGCCACCGCCTATCCGAGCGGCGTGCGCGGCACACCGGTCGAGATCGCCGAAACCCAGACGCCGCTGATCTTCTGGCGCAAGGAATTCCGCCCCGACTCGGGCGGGGCCGGCCGCACGC
>JAQSCR010000369.1:0-668 GCA_029945495.1 Pseudolabrys sp.
CCGCCGGGCACATTGCCGCCCTTTCGGCCATAGCTTCCGGTGAGCGCGTAAAGTATCGAAATCGCGCGATCGGTCTGCGTGGCAGTAACGCTCTGCCCGACACCGTTCCAGGCGTAATAGGCAACCGACGCGGCACCGGCGATGATGTCGGCGGCATTTGCGAGATCGCCGGGTTCGACGCCGCTCACCTCGGCGACGCGCTCCGGCGGAAATTCGGCGGCGGCTCGCGCGAACAGTTCGAGCGCCGTGTGGCACACGACGGGCCCGGTCAGCGTTTCGACGGTGCCCTGCCAGCGCAGGACGGGCGTGGCGGCTGTCCTCTCCCCGCTTCCGAGTGGCCCGCTTCCGAGTGGCCCGCTTCCGAGAACCCAGCTTCCGCACGCCTGATCGTAGGCCAGCAGCCCAGCACCCTCGCCGGCATGCGAAAACAGAACGTCGGTCCGGCCGCCGGCCCGCATGTCGCTCTCACGCAGGAAGCGACCGGTATCGGAGCGCACCAGCAGGCTGGCGTTCGTCCACGTCGCGGCAAATGCCCGATCGAAGCGCCCGCTCGAGACCAGCAGGTTCGCCAATCCCAAGGCAACCGCCTGGTCCGTGCCGGGGCGCACCCGCAGCCACTGCGTCGCGCGCTTTGCCAGCACCGTCGGTCGCGGATCGATCACGATCAT
>JAQSCR010000369.1:678-1800 GCA_029945495.1 Pseudolabrys sp.
CGCCGCTCTTCAGGCCCTTCTGTATCTCCACCTGGCGCGCCAGCCAGGTCGTCGTGGGATTGTTGCCCCACAGCACCACGCAGTCGGTGTTGGCGAAATCCGGCGTCCCGATGTCGTGGCCGTAGGTGAAGCGCGAGGCGTAGTCCTTGTGCCAATTGCAGATTTCGGTTCCGTAGATGGTGTTCGGGCTGCCGTAGGCGCGGATGAAGCGTTCGACCCACGAGATCGAGTCCGAAATGTGCGAACCGCTCGGGGTCGTCCCGGAGAAAGCGACCTGTTCAGCGCCGTGCGTCTCGAGGATATCGGACAGGCGTGCGGCGATTTCGGCCAGCGCCTCGTCCCAGCCGATCGGCTGCCAGCCGGGATCGGGCGCGCCCTTGGGCTGCGTGCGCCTCAGGGGACGCGTCACCCGTTCGGGATGATAAACGAGTTCAGGCGCCGCCCGCCCTTTCGGGCAAAGCGCCTGGCCCGTGGGGTGATCCGGCAACGGCTCGATCCCCAGCAACCGCCCGTCTTCCACGACCGCGAGGCAGCCGCAGCGCGACCGGCATTGCGTGCAAAAGGCCGCGATCTTCTGCGCTCCAACCATCGGCAATCTCCCACCGGGCTTCACGATAGCCCTACTTTCACCCCGTGGCTGCAACCTCGATCAAGCCTTGGCCGGCCCGCCGCCCCGCATTGTGATCGTGGGGAAGACTCTGTAGAAGGTGCCCCTGTTGAGGGGGCTGAATAATGGCTTGGACGGATCTGGTTTCGGGTTGCTTTGGCTTCGGCACAGCGCCCTTTGCGACCAATCGCCCGGACGAAGAGAGCGCCAAGGAAGCGATTGCGGCGGCGCGGGCCGAGGGAGCCAGCAAGGCCGACTTCGCCCAGGTGATTGCGATGTATCCCCGCAAGTACATCAAGAGCGACCAGTTGCTGCGGGAGCGCATCAGGGAAGATGCCGCGCGCCTCGACAAGCTGTGGAAGGTCGCCCCCGTCTACTGACGGCCCCTTCGTCCCTTTCGGCGCAAACGCGCCGGGAATCAGGCTCCCGCGTCATGACCAAATCCGGGGAGTGGGCGACGCTCCGGCGTCAAGGGACTTGAAGCGGGATGAGGGCATTTCCAATCGCAGCGTTGA
>JAQSCR010000369.1:1810-2049 GCA_029945495.1 Pseudolabrys sp.
TCTATTAGCGTTCCCCTCCATCCTTTTCGGCGTAATCGCACCGGGAATCGAGCTCCCCGCGCCATGACCAAATCCGGGGAGTGGGCTACTCTGTGGCCGTATGGGAACCCAGAGCCGGATGAAGGCATTTCCAATCGCAGCGTTGATCATCGCCACGGCCTTGACCGGGGCGCCCTGCGCCGCATGGGCCTGGGGCCCGACCGGGCATGAGTGGATCAGCGGCATCGCCATCGACAAGC
>JAQSCR010000370.1 GCA_029945495.1 Pseudolabrys sp.
GCCGAGAATCAGGTGATTTTCCTGCGCGATATGCGCGGGCCGTTTGGCGCGGTCGGTCAGCCGCAACAGCGTAACAATATGGCTGGCGCCGGTTTCCGCCACTGTCGACGGCATGCGCGCGAGGGAGCAGACGTGGATCATGATTTCTATCTATGCCGCGCGTGCGCCCTTGGAAAGCACTAGCTGCGTAACAATTTCTCGACCCGCTCGGCAAAGCGCTTGGCGGCGGTCGAGGCCGGCCACGGGGTGAGATAATCGCGCTCCATCGCCGCCGAATATTTCGGCGGCGCGCCGAAGAACTTGCGCGCCTCGGCCTCGGCAAAGCCGGCCAGATGCGTCGCTTCCAGAGAGGCGGCATTGCGGTCGGCGGCTTTGATCTGCGCCTGCAGGGTGTCGGGCAGTTTCGCCGGCAAACCGAAATGCAGGTGAATGGCGGCGAGCAGTCGATGTTCGACGACCTTGTAGCTGTCGCCGATCACCGCCTTGAACGGCGAGATCATGTCGCCGATGACATATTCGGCGGAATCGTGCAGCAGCACGGCGAGCCGGCCGCGCGCATCGAGGGTAGGCACCTTGGCGCGCGCCAGCGCTTCGACCAGCAGCACATGCTGCGCTACCGAGAAAATATGCGTGCCCTTGGTCTGGCCGTTCCAGCGCGCGACCCGCGCCAGCCCGTGCGCGATGTCTTCCAGCTCGACATCGAGCGGCGAGGGGTCAAGCAGATCGAGCCTGCGGCCCGACAGCATGCGTTGCCAGGCGCGCGGCGCGCCTTTGACGGGCTTGGCGAGCTTGCTCATTTGCGTTTCGCCAGTTTGTTGCAGGCGGCGTGGCGGTGGCAGGTGACGAGATGATCGTTGACCATGCCGACCGCCTGCATGAAGGCATAGACGATGGTCGGGCCGACGAATTTGAAACCGTGGCCGAGCAACTGCTTGCTCATCCCCCGCGAAATGTCGTCCTCGGTCGGCGTCTTCGAGCGCACGCCGATCTTGTGGTCGAGCGGTCTGCCGCCGAGATGCTCCCACAGCATCGGAGAAAATCCCGGACCTTTGTCCATGATCTTGAGAAACGCCTTGGCCGAGCCGATGGTGCCTTCGATCTTGGCGCGGTTGCGCACGATGCCGGCGTCCGCCATCAGCCGTTCGACTTTCTTCGGCGTATAGCGGGCGATTTTTTCCGGATTGAAATCGTCGAAAGCGGTGCGGAAATTATCGCGCTTGCGCAAAATGGTGATCCACGACAGTCCGGCCTGAAAGCCGTCGAGAATGAGCTTCTCGAACAAAGCGCGGTCGTCCCATTCGGGCACGCCCCATTCCTCGTCGTGATAGGCGACGTAGAGCGGATCGGTCTTCGGCCACGGGCAGCGGATCAGCCCGTCGTCATGGGTGATTGCGCCGCTCATGACGTAACCTTCTCCTCGCCCGGCCAGGCGAACGTGCCCCAGGCGGGCTTGACCGCGCGGATCGGCACGCCGCCGGCGGTGAGCGGCGTGGCGCTAGCCAGCGCTTCGGCGACGCGGTCGAGCCGCAGCAGCGCCAGGCCTTTGCCCTGCGCGGTCGAGCCGACGATGCCGATGTGCTTGTCGCCCATCGCCACCGGCATGCCCTGCATCGGCGCGCCGTCGTCATAGACGATCGGCACGACGCGGCTGCGCGCGGTCGAACGATGTTCGACGCGCGACACCACCTCCTGGCCGACATAGCAGCCTTTGTCGAAGTCGACGCCGGCGAGCTGGTCCATGTCGGCTTCGTGCGGGAAGGCGTCGAGATAGGTGAAATCCTGGCCGCCGCGCGGCACGCCGAGCGCGATGCGGTGCGCGTCGTACACATCGGCGTCGACCAGAGCGGAGCCGAGATCGGCGGCGGTTTCAGTCGCCAGCTCCGGCGGCACGATGATGCGCATGCCGAGGCCGGGCAGGCGCGGGTCGGCGTAGCACAGGCCGTAGTCGCTCATCGTGCCGTCCGCCTTGCCGCCCCAATAGGCCATGACGCCGAGCCGGTCGGACAGATCCTCGATCGTCACTTTGGCGCGCAGCCGGTAGAAGGTG
>JAQSCR010000371.1:0-1035 GCA_029945495.1 Pseudolabrys sp.
CCGGATGGTCCAGCGACCGTGCCCGTCTTCGACGAGGTAGAAGTGCTCTGTGTAGGTCACCGGGCAATGCTGCCGCATGGCGGTGACATCCGCGTGAACACTCGCGGACATGACGAAGGCCCGGCGCTCGCGCGACCGGGCCTTCGAACACTCATCTAGAACAGGGGAAGGTACGGTACTGCCGCGGCGATCGCGATGGCACCGATGAAGATGGCCACGCCGACACCGCCCATGATGAGCTTGATCCGGAACGCGGAGACGACGGCGCCGATGCCCAAGAGGAACAGGGAGACCGCCATGATGACCGTGGCAAGGGTGAGCCTGTCGCCGTAGGTGTTGGCGAGGTCACCCTCGGCGATGGTCTTCTCCGCCTTGGTCTTCATGTCGGAGTAGTCGCCGAACAGGGTCGCCTGGTACTCCTCATCGTTGCTGGGGTCGACGTAGAAGTCTGGATTCGCGGTGTTCTCGGCGTCGGCACGCTCGATCGCGGCGCCGAAGTCGTCGGACACCGACTGGAAGTAGACGGTGTCGTACTTGATCTGCGCCGCTTCCGAGATGGCCGGGTCGGGGTTGGCGATGTCGAGGCGCAGCTCGGTGAGCGTCTGCCACAGTTGCGAATCCTGCACGTACTGCTGGTTGCCCTCGAGGTAGAGCGATTCGGCCTCGGTGGAGAAGTTGGTGCCGTTCGTGTAGGCCTGCGCCTGCTGGCCGCCGTAGAGCGAGCTCTCGTACGAGGCGTAGGCCGTGCCGATCGACACGACACCGAGGAGGATCGCGATGATGACCTCGGTGTTGTTGCGCAGGAAGGACATGCCTCCGCGGTTCTCGGTGCTTGCTGCAGAAGTGGTCGCGTCAGAGGACACTGGTGCTCCGGTCTGTGGGGTCGGTATGAGAGCGCCAGTCTAAGGGTGAATCAATCGCGGAAAATCGCCTTCGCCGCGTCGAAGGTGGCGAACGTGCCGAGGTGCTGCGCGAGGCGGGTTGATGCCGAAAAACCCTCGCCGGGAGCCGTTTCGATCATGCCGGCGAACTCCC
>JAQSCR010000371.1:1066-2047 GCA_029945495.1 Pseudolabrys sp.
TCTTCCGATCTACGACGATCCGGATGTCGGCCTGGAGGTAGTGATCGTCATGTCATGCTCCTTCACTTTCGTCACTGAAAGCTGCGGGACACCGGTGCGGGGTGCGGGGTAGAACGGGCTGTATTGCCGAGTAAACGCCTCCCCGCCGACGTTGTCGAGGGGTAGCGGCGAACTCTCAGCGATGCGCGGCTATCGACCTTGCTTGGAGCGCCGAAGGTACCGGATTACCAATGTGATGACGACGATCATGGCCGCGAGAAGGATCACGCCGACCAGCGTCATTCCGAGTGTGAGTGGATCGATCATCGGCTCAGACTACGTGCGCTTGCCATGCGCCGTTGCTGCCTACTCGCAAGAACAGATGACCGATCGACGTTACGCCGCCCACATTTCCGGTGAAGGTCATTTCGGCCTCCGCCGGAAGGCCCGCGCCCACGTTCTCGGTCCCTCGGTTCACTGCGTCAGTTGCGGAACCACATGTCGCGGGCCAGGTGCATGTGACGCTCGGACTGTAGGAGTCCAAGATCGAGTCGGCCGAAGATTCCTGGATTCGATAGTCGGCCCTGAACGAAAACACATACAGGCCGACCCAGGCGTCGATGGTGCAGTTCGAGTAAGTGCGCACGTAGGCCGGTCCAGTCACCGAGCACCCTGAGATTGAACGTACCGCCTCTGCCGTCGACCCCGCCTCGGTGGGCAATTCGGACCTAAGGAGCGATACGGAGCCGTCCGGGTAGGTGCTGCGCGTTGACGAGAACCCGCCCGAGTCGAAATGTTCGACCGCCACAGCCGGAACTCCGCCAAAACTGTCTAGCGGGAGCCCGTCTTGGATCTTATGAATCAGCGGTTCCACTCGATCCTCTACGACCCCCAACTGCAGCAACGATTGGCGAACCTGATCCCAGTCATCGTCCGCTTGCGCGGGCGAAGGCAGGGACAGGAGCATCAACAGCGCTGTTAGGGCCGCACCGACAGTTATGA
>JAQSCR010000372.1 GCA_029945495.1 Pseudolabrys sp.
GCAGGAATTTCGCGGCACCGTGCATGCCGTCGAGCATCACCTCTGCCATCTCGCCTCGGCGTTCCTGGTCTCGCCCTACGACAAGGCGGTTGCGATCTCGGTGGACGGCTTCGGCGACTTTTCCTCGGCGGCATGGGGGCTGGGGCAGGGCGGCAGCCTCCAAGTCGATGGGCGCGTCTATTTTCCACATTCGCTGGGCGTCTTCTACGAGGCGATGACGCAGTTCATCGGCTTTCCGCACTACGGCGACGAATACAAGGTGATGGGCCTCGCGCCCTATGGCGAGCCGCGCTACGTCGAGCAGATGAAGCAGATCGTCCGGCTCAAGGACGACGGCAGCTTCGCCCTCGACCTGCGCTACTTCCGCCATGCCTCCGGCGAGGGCGCCAACTATTCGGTGAAGGAAGGCATTCCCTCGGGCGGGCGCCTGTGGAGCGACGCGCTGACCGGTTTGCTTGGGCCGGCGCGCGATCCCGCGGCACCGCTGGAGGATCGTCATCGCGACATCGCCCGTTCGGCGCAGGTGACCTACGAGAACGCCTTCTTCAATCTGCTCGATGTCTTGCACCGACGCTACGACACCGATGCCGTCGTGCTGGCGGGCGGCTGTGCCTACAATTCCGTCGCCAACGGCAAGGTTCTCGAACGCTCGCCCTTCAAGAAGCTTTATGTCCAGTCGGCCGGCGGTGACGCCGGTGGCGCCATCGGCGCTGCCTTCGAGACCTGGCATCGGCTGTCCGGCCCGGCGGTGAAACGCCGGTTCGTGATGGATCATGCCTATTGGGGGCCGTCGGCGACGCCGGAGCAGATTGCGGCGGCGATCGGCGCGCGGCGCGCGGATTTCGATGCGGCGGGCTGCACCATCGAGCGGGTCGGCGACGAAGCGGCGCTCTGCCGCCGGACGGCACAGGCGATTTCCGAAGGCAAGGTGATCGGCTGGTTCCAGGGCCGGCTGGAGTGGGGGCCGCGCGCGCTCGGTAACCGCTCGATCCTGGGCGATCCGCGCCGGGCCGACATGAAGGACATCCTCAACATCAAGATCAAGAGACGGGAATCCTTCCGGCCATTTGCCCCCTCGATCCTTCGCTCCGCGGTACCGGACTGGTTCGAGACCGACGACGACGTACCCTTCATGATGCAGGTCTTCCGGATCCGTGCCGAGAAGCGGGCGGAAATTCCGGCCGTGACGCATGTCGACGGCACGGGACGCCTTCAGACCGTCACCTGGGCCGGCAATCCGCGCTATGCCCGCCTCATAGAAGCCTTCCGCGACCTCACCGGCGTGCCGATCGTGCTCAACACCAGCTTCAACGAGAATGAGCCGGTGGTCTGCAAGCCCGAGGAAGCGATCGATTGTTTCCTGCGGACCAAGATGGATGTGCTGGTTTTGGGCGATACGCTTATCGAGCGATGATCAGGCAGTTGGTGTAGGATCGACGAAATCGGAGGATTGAGACGGTGCGGGTGTTGGTCACGGGCGGCGCGGGATATATCGGCTCGCATACATGCAAGGCCCTCGCCGAAGCGGGGCATACGCCCGTCGTCTACGACAACCTGCGCACCGGCCATGCCTGGGCGGTGAAGTGGGGACCGTTCGAGCACGGCGACATCAACGATCTCGCGTGCCTGTCCGATGCCATGCGCCGGCATCGTCCCGACGCCGTGATCAACTTTGCAGCACTTGCCTATGTGGGTGAGTCGGTGACGCGGCCCGATTTCTACTATCATGCCAACGTGACGGGGATGAACACGCTGCTGCAGGCGATGCGCTTTCACGATGTGAATGCGATCGTCCTCTCGAGTAGCTGCGCGACCTACGGCGTGCCGGCCCGCATTCCGATCGTCGAGGATACGCCGCAGAACCCGATCAATCCGTACGGCCGGTCCAAGCGCATGGCCGAGGAGATAATGCGCGATGTCTGCGCCGCGTACGGGCTGGGCGGGATTGCGCTTCGCTACTTCAATGCAGCCGGTGCCGATCACGATGGCGAACTCGGCGAAGAGCACGAACCCGAGACCCATCTCATCCCCCTGGTGTTGCAGACT
>JAQSCR010000373.1:0-1794 GCA_029945495.1 Pseudolabrys sp.
ATATTTCGTATTTCTCGACGCCGGCGCTGTTCAACTCGGCGCTGAACAGCTTCCACGTGGCCGCGGTCTGCACCGCCATCGTGGTGCCGATGTCGTTTCTCTACGCCTATGCGCTGACCCGCACCGTTCTGCCGGGCAGGTGGCTGTTCCAGGGAATCTCGCTGATCCCGATCTTCGCGCCTTCGCTGCTGCCGGGGCTGGCGCTGGTCTACCTGTTCGGCAACCAGGGTTTCTTCAAGGCCCTGATCGGCGGCTCGATCTACGGCTTCGACGGCATCGTGATCGCCCAGGTCTTCTACTGCTTCCCGCACGCCACCATGATCATGGTAACGGCGCTGGCGACGGCCGATGCCCGGCTCTACGAGGCGGCCGACGCGCTGGGTGCTTCCAAGATCCGCGTTTTCTTCACCGTCACCTTGCCCGGCGCCAAGTACGGCCTGATCAGCGCCGCGCTGGTGGTGTTCACCCTGGTGATCACCGACTTCGGCATCGCCAAGGTGATCGGCGGCAACTTCAACGTGCTGGCGACCGACGTCTATAAGCAGGTGATCGGCCAGCAGAATTTCTCGATGGGCGCCGTGGTCGGCATGGTGCTGCTGGCGCCGGCGGCGCTCGCCTGCCTCGTCGACCGGGTGGTCCCGCGCAAGCAGGTGGCCTTGCTCACGGCGCGCGCCGTGCCGCTGATCCCCAAGCCGAAATTCGGGCGCGACCTCTTCTTTACGGCGTTCTGCACCCTGGTGTCGGCGGGGATCTTCGTCATCCTCGGCATGGCCGCCTGGGGCTCGCTGATAAAATACTGGCCGTACAATCTCAGCCTGACCCTGGGCAATTACGAGTTCGCCAACTTCGATGCCAACGGCTGGGAATCCTACTTCAATTCGCTGCGCATGGCGGCCGGGACGGCGATCGTCGGCACCGCGCTGATGTTCGTCGGCGCCTGGCTGAACGAGAAGACCCGGGGCTTCGGGGTGGTGCGCGGCATCGTCCAGCTGCTCGCCTTCCTGCCGATGGCCGTTCCCGGCATCGTGCTGGGCCTGGGCTACATCTTTTTCTTCAACGCGCCCAACAACCCGCTCAACTTCCTCTACGCCACCATGGCGATCCTGGTGATCAACACGGTGGCGCATTTCTATACGGTGGGCCATCTCACGGCGACGACGGCGCTGAAGCAGATCGACCCCGAATTCGAATCGGTCTCGGCCTCGCTGAAGGTCCCGATCTGGAAGACCTTCGGCCGCGTGACGGTGCCGATCTGCCTGCCGGCCATCCTCGACATCGCGATCTATCTCTTCGTCAACGCCATGACGACGGTGTCGTCGGTGATCTTCCTCTATGCGCCCGACACCAAGCTCGCCTCGGTGGCGGCGGTGAACATCGAGGAGGCCGGCACGACGGCCGCCGCCGCCGCACTCTGTCTCGTGATCGTGGTGACATCGGCAGCCGTGAAGGCGCTGCATCTCCTGGCCGACCGCTTCCTGCTCGGCCGCCTGCAGGCCTGGCGGAGGCGCTGAGCGAAAGGAGAGAGCCATGCAGATCGATCAATTCGCCATCGCGGCGGGCCATGTCGTCGAGCTGGTCGGCGTGGTGGTGCTGGTCGCTGGCGCGGCGCTCGCCTGCGGCGTGTTCCTGCTCCGGCTCACGCGCCAAATGACGTTTCAGGAAGCCTATCAGGAACTGCGTGCCGACCTCGGAAGGGCGATCCTGCTCGGCCTGGAATTTCTGGTGATCGCCGACATCATCGGCACGGTGGCGGTCGAGCCGACCCTGCAGAACCTCGGCGTGCTGGCTGTCATC
>JAQSCR010000373.1:1804-2045 GCA_029945495.1 Pseudolabrys sp.
GGGGCCGCGAAAAGCCCGGTGGCGGAAATCCGTGAAGCAGCTTCGCATTCCCGCCATCTACATGCGCGGCGGCACCAGCAAGGGCGTGTTCTTCCTCGCCGACGACCTGCCGTCCGATCCGGCAGTGCGCGACCGGATCCTGCTGCGGGTGATCGGCAGTCCCGACCGCTACGGCAAGCACACCGATGGCATGGGTGGGGCCACGTCGAGCACCAGCAAGGTCGTGATCATTTCGAAATCC
>JAQSCR010000374.1 GCA_029945495.1 Pseudolabrys sp.
TCGGCCTGATCTTCGCGCTGCTCGGCATCGAACTCGGCCTGTTCGTGCCGGACTTCCTGCAAGCCTTGCCCGAGCGCGTCTACGGCGTGATGAACAACGACACGCTGCTGGCGATTCCTTTCTTCACCTTCATGGGATTGGTGCTGGAACGATCCGGCATGGCCGAGGATCTGCTCGATACGATCGGGCAGTTGTTCGGCACGGTACGCGGCGGTCTGGCCTATGCGGTCATCTTCGTCGGCGCCCTGCTCGCCGCCACCACCGGCGTGGTCGCGGCTTCGGTGATCTCGATGGGCCTGATCTCGCTGCCCATCATGCTGCGCTACGGCTACGACCGGCGCGTCGCCTCCGGCGTCATCGCCGCATCCGGCACTTTGGCGCAAATCATTCCGCCGTCGCTGGTGCTGATCGTCATGGCCGACCAGCTCGGCAAGTCCGTTGGCGATATGTACGAAGGCGCCTTCATTCCCGGCATCGTTCTTTCGGGCCTCTACGCCTTCTATGTGTTCCTCGTCACGATGGTCTATCCGAAGGCGACGCCCGGCCTGCCGGTCGAGGCGGTCGGCTTCCGCGAAGCCGATGGCAGCCGCGGCCTGCTCTCGCTTGCGGTCCTCGCCGTGGTGAGCGCCGGATTCGGCTGGGCCATGATGCGCGGGTCGACGTCGCATGGCGCCGACTTTGTCGTGCTCAGCATGTTCTTCTCGATCCTGTTCGCCTTCGCCGTCGCGGTGGTGAACTGGCTGACCACCCGCTTCCTCGGCTTCCGCTTTCTGTCGCATATGGCGCAGCAGACGACGTTCGTGATGGTACCGCCGCTGTTCCTGATCTTCCTGGTGCTGGGGACCATCTTCATCGGCATCGCGACGCCAACCGAAGGCGGCGCCATGGGCGCCACCGGCGCCTTGATCCTGGGCGCCATGAAGCGCCGGCTGACTTGGGATCTGATCCGGCAAGCCGTTGAATCGACGGCTAAATTATCGGCCTTTGTGGTCTTCATCCTGCTCGGCGCCCGCGTCTTCTCGCTCACCTTCTACGGCGTCAGCGGCCATATCTGGGTCGAGGAACTGCTGACGTCCTTGCCGGGCGGCCAGGTCGGCTTCCTGATTTTCGTCAACGCCTTCGTGTTCGTGCTGGCGTTCTTCCTCGACTTCTTCGAGCTGGCGTTCATCGTCATTCCGCTGCTCGGGCCCGCCGCCGAAAAGCTTGGCATTGACCTGATCTGGTTCGGCGTCATTCTCGGCGTCAACATGCAGACCTCGTTCATGCACCCGCCGTTCGGCTTCGCCCTGTTCTATCTACGCTCGGTGGCGCCGAAGGAACCGTACATCGACCGTCTCACCGGCCTGCGCATGGCTCCGGTCACCACCGGCCAGATTTACTGGGGCGCGGTGCCGTTCGTGGTGATTCAGGTCATTATGGTGGGCTTGGTGATCACGTTCCCGGCGATGGTGATGCACTACAAGGGCGCCGCCTCGACCATCGATCCGAACAAAGTGAAGATCGAGATTCCGCAGATCGATCTGCCCGCCTTGAATTTCGGTCCACCGAAATAAATCGGTCAAAGTTCGAATCAAAAAAGAAACCCCGGAGCCAAGGCTCCGGGGTTTTTCGTTTGCGTATCGTTCGCCGTTGTACGTCCGGCGATCAGCGGTTGTGGCGGACCATGAACGAGTCGTAGCCCAGTTCGGCAACCTGCGACCAGGCATAGCCGTCCTTCATGAAGGCATTCATCGAGTCGTAAACCTTCTTGAAACCGGCATTTTCCTTGGAGATCTCGTCGTGCAATTCCATGGCAGCCTTGTAGCAAGCCTCCATGATCGCCGGCGAGAAGCCGTGCAGCTTGGTGCCGCCGGCCAGCAGCCGGCGCAGCGCCGCCGGATTGACCAGATCGTACTTCGCCAGGCACCAGGTGTTGGCCGTGGCCGCGGCCTGCGCGAGGATCGCCTGATAGTGCTTCGGCAGCGCGTTCCACTTGTCGAGGTTGACCATGCAGAACAGCATCGAGCCGCCTTCCCACCAACCCGGG
>JAQSCR010000375.1 GCA_029945495.1 Pseudolabrys sp.
CACCAGCATCGGCCCGAAGATCAGCTTCCAGTTCTCGGTCAGCCCGCCAAGCACGTCTTCCAAAAGCAGGAACGCCGCCGCGCCGACGATGGCGCCGTGCAAGGTGCCTAAGCCGCCGAACAGCACCATGATGATCAGCTCGCCGGAACGCTGCCATGACATATAGGCCGGGCTGACGAACTCGGTCGCGTTCGCCAGCAGGAAGCCGGACAGCCCGCCGATGCAGCCGGCGATCACATAGGCGACGCGCTGATAGCGGAACACGTCGAAGCCGATGGTGGCCATGCGCGTCGGGTTCTCGCGCGCGCCGCGAAACACCCGGCCGAAGCGCGAATAGACCACCGAGCGGCAGAACAGATAGCTCGCCAGCAGAAACAGCAGCGCGACGTAATACAGCGCGCGGTCGTTCTGCAGGATCGGAAAGCCGAACAAAGTCGAGCGCAGGCTCACAGTCAGGCCGTCGTCGCCGCCGTAAGGCGACAGCGAGCCGGCAACGAAATAGATCATCTGGCCGAAGGCCAAGGTGATCATGATGAAATAGACGCTTTTGGTGCGCAGGCAAATCGTGCCGGTGAGATAGGCGAACACGGCGCTGACGATCAGCGCCACCGGCAGCGTGATGGTCATGTCGGTGATGCCGTGTGAACCGAGAATGGCGACGCTGTAGGCGCCGATGCCGACGAAGGCGGCGTGGCCGAACGACACCAGCCCGCCATAGCCGCAGATGAAATCCAGCGCCAGCGCGGCGATGCCGTAGATCATTACCCGCGTGAACAGGCCGAGCAGATAGGTCTCGGGGCCGAAAGCGGCGGCGACCGGCGCCAGCGCCAGCACGACAAAGATCGCCACCGGCAGCGCTTCGATGCGGCGGCGCGCGGGGGCCGCGCTGGAAACAGCGAGCGTCATCGTCAGCGTCCCCGCGCCGGAAACAGCCCGGCCGGGCGGAAATACAGCACCAGCGCCATCAGCACATAGATCAGCATCGAGGCGATCGCCGGTCCGACGGTGCGCGCCGGCGAGGGCGGCATGACGAGCCGCAGGATATCGATCGCGAACGAGCGCCCCAACGTGTCGACCAGCCCGATCAGCAGCGCGGCGATGAAGGCGCCGCGCATCGAGCCGATGCCGCCGATGACGATCACCACGAACGCCAGAATCAACACGCTGTCGCCCATGCCCGGCTCGACCGACAGGATCGGCGCGATCATCACACCAGCAAACGCAGCGAGCATGGTGCCGAAACCGAACACGATCATGAACAGGCGGCGGATATCGACGCCGAGCGCCGAGACGATGCGGGCATGCGTCGCGCCGGCGCGCACCAGCATGCCGACGCGGGTCTTGCTGACCAGGAGATAAAGAAGGAGCGCGACGGCGAGCCCCGAGCCGATGATCGCCAGCCGCCACACCGGATAGAGAATGCCGGGCGAGATCACGACGGTGCCGGACAGCAGTTCAGGGATCGGCAGCGATAGCGGCGCCGCGCCCCACACCACTTTCACGCCCTGGTTCAGGAACAGGATGATGCCGAAGGTGGCTATCACCTGCTCGAGATGGTCGCGCTCATAGAGATGGCGGAACACGGTGAATTCCAGCAGCAGCCCGAACACTAGCGCGGCGGCCAGCGCCAATATCAGCGCGGCGAGGAAGCTGCCGGTCATGGTGTAGAACATCACCGCGAGATAGGCGCCGAGCATGTACTGGACGCCGTGCGCGAGATTGATGAAATCCATCACGCCGAACACCAAAGTTAATCCGGCGGCGATCAGGAACAGCAGCACGCCGAACTGCAGCCCGTTGAGAATCTGGATGATGAAGAGGGTGAAGGACATCGATCTTTTATCCTGCGCACCCTGAGAATTTACAAACGGTGCAAACCGCGAGCACCGGAGGGCTCCCTCTCCCAAACCCAACTCGGGTATACCCGAGTTGGGCATTTAATTGCCAAAGTCGGATATATCCGACGTTGGTGGGGAGAGGGTTGGGGTGGGGGGGCAAGTGACTCTCGTCAGGCCGTAACCCC
>JAQSCR010000376.1:0-1389 GCA_029945495.1 Pseudolabrys sp.
CACCGAGCTTGTCTGGTGCCCAATAGCCGCTTGCGTTCTCGATGCCGAGCAGTGCATGTGCAAGCTCGTTCCCGCGACCCATCGCATCCGACACGTTGCTGCGGAACTGCGTCACACCGAGGGCAACGAACAGCCCGGCATTGCGCGGCATGGTCTTCCGCGACAGCAGGGTCGTCAACCATTCGCGGCGAACGACCTCGGCTGAGGCCCACGCTTAATGGGTTCGTAACGTCGGCAGGGTGAGGCCTTTCCCACGCTCGAGTCCCTGAGACCTCTCAACAAGACGGGCGACCCTGCCGGCGGTGCGATAGGAAAGTTCGTGGTTGAGCCCGCCGCACGCTACACCGCTTCACATTTGCGCGAGTTCCAACTCTTCATTACGACAGCGACGCGTGCGGCTAGCTGGATCACGAACGGCTAGTGGAAGGTCGAGCCTTGAGCTCTGCCATTAGGGAGCACGCGTGATCTGCTCGGACTCAGCCACCTCGCTGACCGAAGAAAGGAACACCACTTGCAGCAAATCATGACAACAACCTCGATCTATTGCGGCATCGACTGGGCCGACGATCATCACGACGTTGCTATCGTCGACGACACCGGCACCGTGCTGGACACGATCAGAATCGATGACACCGCGGAAGGCCTGGCAACCCTGTTGGAACGGTTGGCCAGCCACGGTGATGCTCTGGCTCGCCCCATTCCGGTGGCGATCGAGACGACCAGGGGACTACTCGTCGCGTGTCTGCGGGCAGCAGGCCGACCTGTCTATGCGATCAATCCGATGGCGGTCGCCCGCTATCGAGAACGGTCTTCAGTCGCTGGTCGCAAGTCCGACGCTCTCGATGCCCGGACGCTGGCGAACATCCTGCGCACCGATGCCCACGAGCACCGGGTCATGCCTGCAGACTCGACGATGGTCCAAGCAATCCGGGTTCTTGCCCGCGCGCAGCAAGACGCGGTCTGGGATCGGGTTCAACTGCAAAACCGGCTGCGCTCGCACCTGCGCCAGTACTTCCCGGCCTTCCTGCTCGCTTACGAGAAGATGACCGGCGCACTGAGCCGTCGCGATGCCCGCGAGATCCTCACTCTGGCACCCACCCCGGCCAAAGCAGCAACACTCACCAAAGTGCAGCTGCGCGCGGCACTTCGACGGGCCGGACGTCAACGAGGCATCGATCCGGAAGTCGAGCGCCTCTTTGCCCTGTTGCGAGAACATCACATGCGCCACCCTGACGCCGTCGAGCAGGCGATGGCGCACCAATGCCTCGCGCTGCTTCGCCAACTGGATGCCGCAGCGCTCAGCTGCACAGAACTCGAGAAAGCGCTCGTGGAGACTTTCAACGAGCACCCCGACTCAGCCATCATGACCAGCTTCCCCGGGATGGCCGA
>JAQSCR010000376.1:1399-2023 GCA_029945495.1 Pseudolabrys sp.
GCGCCGCCCGGGTCTTGGGTGAGATCGGAGACGACCGCACCCGGTTCGCGGACGCCCGGGGTCTGAAGGCATATGCGGGCAGCGCTCCCATCACCCGCGCTAGCGGGAAGAGCGTTTTCGTACAGCGTCGCCGGGTCAAGAACCGGCGCCTGGCCGATGCCGGCTACAACTGGACCCTCGCATCCCTCAGAGCCTCGCCCGGCGCACGCGCCCACTACGACCGCCGCCGCGAACTCGGCGACCGACACAGTGCCGCCCAAAGAAACCTCTACAACCGCTTCCTCGGGATGCTCTTCCACTGCCTCCAAACCGGGACCAAATTCGACGAAATCACAGCCTTCAAGAACCCAGCCAGGGAACTCGAATTGACAAGTTAGCAACGTGGAAGGTCTTGTTGTTGGCGATCAGTTCGCGTCGTGCGGCCTTGTCCTCGTCGGACATCGGCCCGCTCGCGCTCCCACTGCTATCTGATTTGCGGAACCCGAGGGCTTTGAAGTCGGCGACGTAGTAGATCACTTCGACTGGTCCGCTGTAGTAGCTGCGCACGAACGCCGCCCGGTCGGCCGCCTCGGCAATGTGCTCGATGCTGACTCGCTCGCCGTCCTTGGTGAGGAGGTTGCTGAT
>JAQSCR010000377.1 GCA_029945495.1 Pseudolabrys sp.
GCGCGCGTCTTCGACAACTCGGCCGCGCGTGCCGGATCTTTCGCAAACACGGTGCCATCCGCCAACGTCGCATCGAGTTTGCCGAGTTGTTTGTTGAGCTGCGCGATCTGCGATTCCGCTTCCGAGATCTTCTTGCGCAGGGGCGCGGTATCGACGCGTTTCTCGGCGGCGGCGCGGCGCGCCTGAACCGGATCGGGCCTGGTGGTGGACTTGGCGCCGACCGTCATGTGGCGATTGTCGGAGGACAGGACGAAACGCATATAGTCGTTGAGGTCGCCGTCGAACGGCTTCACGTGGCCGCCCGACACCAGCCACAGCCGGTCGACGCAAGCCTCCAGCAGATAGCGATCGTGCGACACCAGGATCACGGCGCCGGGGTAATCGTTGATCGCTTCGATCAGCGCGCCGCGGCTGTCGATGTCGAGATGGTTGGTCGGCTCGTCGAGGATGATCAGCTGCGGCGCGTCGAAGGTCGCCAGACCCAGCAAAAGCCGGGCTTTTTCGCCGCCCGACAGTTTTTCGACTTTGGTGTTGGCAGCTTGCTGCGAGAAGCCGATGGTGCCGACGCGGCCGCGCACTTTCGCTTCCGGCTGGTCCGGCATTAAGCGGCGCACGTGATCGTACGGCGTGCCTTGTAGGTCGAGTTCATCGACCTGGTGCTGGGCGAAATAGCCGACCTTGAGCGTCGCCGCGCGCGTCACAGTGCCGCTCATTGGCTTGAGCTTGCCGGCGAGCAGCTTGACCAGCGTCGACTTGCCGTTGCCGTTGGAGCCCAAGAGCGCGATGCGGTCGTCATTGTCGATGCGCAGCGACAGGTCGGATAAAATCACGCGGCCGTCATAGCCGACGTCGACATCGTCGGTGGCGATGATCGGCGGCGACAAGAGTTTCTCCGGCGGCGGAATGATAATCGGCCGCACGTCGTCGGTGACCATCGACGAGATCGGCTGCATCTTGGCCAGCATCTTGATGCGCGATTGCGCCTGGGTCGCCTTCGAGGCCTTGGCGCGGAAGCGATCGACGAAGGCCTGCAGATGCGCGCGCTGCGCGTCCTGCTTCTTCATCATCTTTTGGTCGAGCACCAGTTTTTCGCTGCGCAGCCGTTCGAAATCGGAATAGCCGCCTTTGTACAGCGTCAGCTTCTTGGCCTCGAGCGACAGGATCTGGTTGACCGCGTTGTCTAGGAGGTCGCGGTCATGGCTGACGATGATCATCGTGTGCGGATATTTCGCCAGATGGTCCTGCAGCCACAGCGTTCCTTCGAGATCGAGATAGTTGGTCGGCTCGTCGAGCAGCAACAAATCGGGCTCGGAGAACAGGGTGGCCGCGAGCGCGACGCGCATGCGCCAGCCGCCGGAAAACTCGGTGCACGGCCGCGCCTGATCGGCGGTGGAGAAGCCCAGTCCCGACAGAATCGACGCGGCGCGGGCCGGCGCCGCATGGGCGCCGATATCGGCCAGGCGGGTCTGGATTTCAGCGATGCGATGTGGGTCGGTGGCGGTTTCCGCTTCGTGCATCAGTTCGGTGCGCTCGCTCGGCGCCATGAGCACGACCTCGAGCAGGCTTTCCGGCCCGTTCGGCGCTTCCTGGGCGAGGCGGCCGATGCGCCAGCGCGGCGGGATGTCGATCGACCCGCTTTCGGCCGCGAGTTCGCCGGTGATGACGTTGAACAGCGTCGATTTGCCAGTGCCGTTGCGGCCGACCAGGCCGACGCGGGCGCCCGGCACGATGCGGGCGGAGGCGTCTTCCAACAGGGAGCGTCCGGCGATGCGGACCGTAAGGTCGTCGATGATGAGCATGCGCGCCTTTTGAACGAGTGCGCCGCACAACGCAATCCCTTAAACGGCAGGGACATGATCCCAAAAAAGGGGGCTCAGCTGATCTTGCGCAAGCCTTGGCCGGTTTGGCGCTGGTAGATGATCAGGTCGAAACTCGGCGTCTGGTCGTTGCCGATGATCGACGTCAGCAGGCAGTGCGCCTGACCCCGGTGGTGGGTCTGGTGGTTGAAGAAATGGTC
>JAQSCR010000378.1 GCA_029945495.1 Pseudolabrys sp.
CCCGCGTTTGGTGGGAAACCGATGCAGACTCAACGAATTATAGCATAAGTCCGCTAACCAGTTATTATGGCGGCAGCAAGGAACGTCGGTTATTTGGGCAGCCTTGCGCCAAATCGCGCCTTGCGATCCGGCGCAGTCCGGGCCACTTCTGAGCCGGGGGTCGGCGTCGCCATATGGAAAAAATCACTACCGAACTAAAGGCCGACACCAAGGCCGATACGAAGGCCGACGCCAAGGTTACTTCCTCGACCGCGACTCCGTCCGCCGCCGCGCCCGCGCCAGTCGACCGTCCAGGCAAAGTCGGCGGCGTCGATGTCGAGGTGTTCGCGCGCAACCTGGCGCGCATGATCGAGGAAAGCGGCAAGGCGATAGCCGCCTATATGAAACCGCGCGAATCCGGCGAGCTCAAGGATGAGCTATCCGAGGACGTGACCGACGTGGTCAAGACCGTCGGCCAGGTGGCGGAATATTGGCTGACCGATCCGCAGCGCGCGCTCGAACTGCAGACCAGTCTCGGGCGCGCCTATCTCGATTTATGGGCGAGCACGGTCAAGCGCATGGCCGGCGAAGAGGCAGCCCCGGTGGTCGTTGCCGATCCGAAGGACAAGCGCTTTGCAGATCCGGAATGGTCGCAGAACCAGTTCTTCGATTTCCTCAAGCAGGCCTATCTGCTCACCACCCATTGGGGCGAGAAGCTGGTCAAGGATGCCGCCGGCGTCGACGAGCACACGCGGGCGAAGGCCGAGTTCTACGTCAGGCAGATCGCCAACGCGATCTCGCCGTCGAATTTCGTTTTGACCAATCCCGAACTGCTGCGCGAGACGATGTCGTCGAACGCGGAAAATCTCGTGCGCGGCATGCATATGCTGGGCGAGGACATCGAAGCCGGGAAAGGCAATCTCAAGATCCGCCAGTCCGATCCGTCGACGTTCGAGGTCGGGCGCAATCTCGCTCTGACGCCCGGCAAGGTGATTTTCCAGAACGACCTGATGCAGCTCATCCAATACGAGGCGACCACCAAGGACGTCCTCAAGGTACCGCTGCTGATCGTGCCCCCGTGGATCAACAAGTTCTACATTCTCGATCTGACGCCGGAAAAATCCTTCATCAAATGGTGCGTCGATCAGGGCATCACGGTGTTCGTGGTCTCCTGGGTCAATCCCGACATTCGTCTCGCGGCGAAGAGCTTCGAGCAATACATGAACGAAGGGCCGATCGCCGCGCTCGACGTCATCGAAACGGTGACCGGCGAGAAGAAGGTGCACACAATCGGCTATTGCGTCGGCGGCACGCTGCTGTCGATCACGCTGGCCTATCTCGCCGCCAAGAAGAAGAACCGCGCGGTCTCGGCGACGATGTTCGCGGCGCAAGTCGACTTCACATATGCCGGCGACCTGAAAGTATTCGTCGACGAGGAACGCATTGCGCAACTCGAAGCGCATATGAAGGAACAGGGCTATCTCGAAGCCTCGCGCATGGCCAACACCTTCAACATGCTGCGCTCCAACGACCTGATCTGGCCCTACGTGGTCAATAACTATATGCGCGGCAAGAAGCCCTACCCGTTCGACATCCTGTACTGGAATTCCGACGCCACCCGCATGCCGGCGGCCAATCATTCGTTTTATTTGCGCAATTGCTATCTCCACAACCGCCTCACCAAAGGCGAGATGGAGATCGGCGGCGTCAAACTCGATCTGAAGAAAGTGAAAGTGCCGGTCTACAATCTCGCCACCCGCGAGGACCACATCGCGCCGGCAAAATCGGTGCTGCAAGGCTCGCAGTTTTTCGGCGGACCGGTGAAATATGTGCTGGCCGGCTCCGGCCACATCGCCGGCGTGGTCAACCCGCCGTCCAAGCCGAAATATCAATATTGGACCGGCAAACCGCCCTTCGGCTCCGACGTCGATGCCTGGATGAAAACCGCTACGGAACATCCCGGCTCCTGGTGGCCGGACTGGCTCGACTGGATCAAGAGCCAGAACGCCAAGACGGTGCCGGCGCGCGCCATCGGC
>JAQSCR010000379.1 GCA_029945495.1 Pseudolabrys sp.
GGCGAGCGCTTCCGCCAGCCCGTACTTCCGGCGCGCGTCGGTGCGGGCCAGGATCAGCACGCCGCTTTCCTTCGCGGCCACCATGGCGGCGCGAATCTTCATGCGCGCTTCCTCGCGCGGCACGCAGGTCTTGAACTCCGATACCAGCGGGCGCGGCGTTTCCTTGTCTTCGATCAGGATAGCCGAGACGCCGGCCTGCGCGAACGCCCGCACCGTGCGTTGTACGTTCATGGCGTTGCCGAAGCCGTGGTCGCCGTCGGCCAGCAGGAGTGTCCGCGGCGCTGCTTCCCGGATCATCTCGAGGGACGCCGTCATTTCATCGAAGGAGATCAGGTCGAGATCGGGACCGCCCAGGCGGCCGGCGGCGACGCAGGCTCCCGACTGGAAGATCGCCGGAAATCCCGCCGCTTCGGCCAGCCTGGCACCCAGCCCATCCCAGACGACAGGCGGAACGAGCAAGCCGGGTTCGGCCAGCAGGCGACGGAGACGCGTTGAGGGGTCCATTTTCCAAGCTCCGCTGCGGGTCGCGTTGCGCCGGGCGCGCGCCAGTGATCAGGCCGTCTTCTGCGCCTTCAGGCCGAGCTTGTTGATCGTTTGCTCGCGCATCACGAACTTCTGGATCTTGCCGGTGATGGTCATCGGGAAGTCAGGCACGAATTCGATGTAGCGCGGGATCTTGTAGTGGGCGATCTGGCCCTTGCAGAACTCGCGGATCTCCTCGGCCGTCGCCTGCTGGCCGTTGTGCAGCTTGATCCAGGCGCAGATTTCCTCGCCGTACTTGGGATCGGGCACGCCGATCACCTGCACGTCCTGGATCTTCGGATGGCGATAGAGGAACTCCTCGATCTCGCGCGGATAGACGTTCTCGCCGCCCCGGATCACCATATCCTTCAGGCGACCCACGATATTGACGTAGCCTTCGCCATCCATGGTCGCGAGGTCGCCGGTGCGCATCCAGCCCGCTTCGTCGATCGCCTCGGCGGTCTTTTCCGCATCGTTCCAGTAGCCTTTCATCACCGAATAGCCGCGGGTGCAGAACTCACCGGTCTCGCCACGTGGCACTGCCTTGCCTTCCGGATCGACGATCTTGATCTCGATGTGCGGCAGCACCTGACCGACGGTCGAGACGCGCCGCTCCAGCGGATCGTCGGTGGCGCACTGCGTGGAGACGGGCGAGGTCTCGGTCATGCCATAGGCGATGGTGACCTGGTGCATGTGCATGTGGCTCTGCACCTTCTTCATCACCTCGATCGGGCACGGCGAGCCCGCCATGATGCCGGTGCGCAGGCTTTTTAGGTCAAACTTGGCGAATTCGGGATGATCGAGCTGGGCAATGAACATGGTCGGCACGCCGAACAGCGCCGTGCAGCGTTCCTCGGCGACGGCCTGCAGGGTCGCCAGCGGATCGAACGCCTCGGCCGGATAGACCATGGTCGCACCATGGGTGAGGCACCCCAGGTTGCCCATCACCATGCCGAAGCAGTGATAGAGCGGCACCGGGATACAGAGCCGGTCCGCGGGCGTGAGTTTTAAGCCGAGGCCGACGAAATAGCCGTTGTTCAGGATGTTGTGGTGGCTGAGCGTGGCGCCCTTCGGGTGTCCGGTCGTACCCGAGGTGAACTGGATATTGATGGCGTCGTCGAACTGCAGCGTCGGTCCGAGCTCGGCCAGCTTCACCTTCTCGGCATTGCCGCCCGCCGTGGCAACGTCGTCGAAGTTGAGCATGCCGGGCGTCTTCTCGCGGCCGAGCCGGATGATGTGCTTGAGAAGCGGCAGCTTCTTTGCTTTCACCAGATCGTCGACGATCTCGAGATAGTTCGAGGTCTTGAGCGCCGGCGCCAGGATCAGCGCCTTGCACTCGACCTTGTTCATCGCGTATTCGAGCTCGGCGCGCCGGTAGGCCGGGTTGACGTTGACCAGCACCAGCCCCGCCTTGGCAGTCGCGAACTGGGCCAACGTCCATTCCGACGTATTGGGCGACCAGATGCCGACACGGTCGCCGCGTTCCAGCCCCA
>JAQSCR010000380.1 GCA_029945495.1 Pseudolabrys sp.
CAGTAGTGGAAGTTATTCGGACCGGCACGCGGGTCTTTAGCCTTTGCGCAGGTATGAGATCGTGCCGGCCACGTCGGTGTTGTCGATCAGCTGGAAGCGGCTCTCGCTGCCCTGTTTGCGAGCGGCAACGTAAGGCGCATATTGCGGATCGGTGGTGAAGGCGTTGGCGGCGTCGGCCGACGGAAACTCCATCAGCGCGATCAGCGTGGTGTCGAGCGGATTGCCTTCCAGCGTTTTTACATTGGCGCTGCGCGCCAGATACTTGCCGCCGTGCTTGTGCACGAGCTCGTGCACCGACGCGGCATAGGCCGGCACCCATTTGTCGTCCGTCACTTTGACGTCAGCGATCAGATAAACCGTCATTGTCTCTATTTCCCATGGTTGGTTGTTCGCACCGGGTCACCCCGTGGCGTGGCCGCAACCTGGAGAAGACCACCCTTCCGTTCCAGTTCAGGAACTGGACGCCGGCGAATGCCGCGCCGCGGCGCCGGCGCATAGACCCCTGTTAATGCGGGCTTTTTCAATGCGCCCGTGACCGGCAGGCCGGATTACCGCTACACTTTCTGTACTACCCAGCGATTGTCATCTGTATTACTCAATCGCCTGCGGATTTCCCGCATCCAGAGGAGCGGCCGTGCGCCAGCAAACCGAGCAAGGGAATTACGGGCAGTTCTGCCCCGTCGCCATGGCGGCGGAAATCGTCTGTTCGAAATGGACCGCACTGCTGCTGCGTGAACTGCTCACCGGTCCGGCGCGCTTCAACGATTTGCGGCGCGGCGTGCCGAAGATGTCGCCGACGCTATTGTCGAAGCGGCTGAAGGAGCTCGAGGAAGCCGGCGTGATTTCGGCGCGCGGCAAGGACCGCACCGGCGCCGCCGAATATCGGCTGACGGCGGCCGGCGAAGACCTGCGGCCCGTGGTCATGTCGCTTGGCAACTGGGGGCAGCGTTGGATCGAGTCGTCCTTGTCGCTCAAGAATCTCGACCCGTCGCTGCTGATGTGGGACATGCGCCGGAATATCGCGCCCACCACGCTGCCCGATCGCCGCTGCACCGTGCAGTTCGTCTATCCAGAGCTGACGGCGGGCCGCAACACATGGTGGCTCGTCATCGAGCGCGGCGACGTCGACCTGTGCAGCGTCGACCCCGGCTTCGAGATCGATCTCTACGTCAGCGGCGCGCTGCGCAGCATGACCGCCGTCTGGATGGGACACGTGACGCTCAAGTCCGAGGTCGATGCCGGCCGGATCGTGCTGACGGGCGACAAGGGGCTTTCGCGCTCGATGCACAGCTGGCTGGGCTTAAGTCCGTTCGCAAAGGAAAAGACCCGCCTGGCGAGCTAAGGTGGCCGCTAGCCGCGGATTTCATGCGCGACGCCCCGCACCTGGTAATCCGCTCCACTAGCGGTTTTAGAATGCGCGGCCCTCGCCTATAGTCGCCGGCAGACCAGGACCATCGTTGAACGCCGGCGGACACGTGCAGCGTCACCATTTGATATCATTGGCCTATGTCGCCAGAGATTTCGCGATCGGCGTGCTCTTCGTCTACGGATACATCTATACCGCTTACAAATACGGCAACCCGCTGTTCGGCCGGAACGACTTTTTCAAATACCAGGCAATGATCGGCAGTCCGTTCGATTCTTCTGCGACCACCGCCCCCTTCGTCTTGCGTCAAATCCCCGCCATCGTCGCCGCCGGCTTTTACAAACTCGGACTGCACTACGACACGATGGCGGTGGTCAATCTCATTGGCTTCGATCGCGACACCAAGCGCCGCTTTTTGGCTCTTATCATGTCAAACGGGTTGGCGGTGTGCCTGAGCATCGCGACGCTCTGTCACTATCTCCGGGCAAAGCTCCCAACATTCGGCGTCGTCGAGCTCTTCGCGCTGTTCGGAATATTCGCGGCGTGGTTCTATTTTCCGAGCGGCACGGTCGCGCCGGCGACGGTCGGCTGGGGCTGGTTCGCGAGTTCGCTGTTTGCGATCGCGCTGCTTGAGCGCAGTCTGC
>JAQSCR010000381.1 GCA_029945495.1 Pseudolabrys sp.
TCCCGACCTACATCAGCGTCAAGAACGGGCACGAGAAACCCGACTATCTGCATCCCTCGCTGAAAGGCATCCTCGAAGAGACCTACGGCATCATGGTCTACCAGGAGCAGGTCATGCAGATCGCCCAGGTGCTCAGCGGCTATTCGCTGGGCGGCGCCGATCTGCTGCGCCGCGCCATGGGCAAGAAGATCCAGTCGGAGATGGATGCGCAGCGCGCGACCTTCATCGAGGGGGCCCGCAAGAACGAGGTCGAGGACGCGCGCGCCTCGATGATCTTCGACAAAGTCGCCAAGTTCGCGGGCTACGGCTTCAACAAGTGCCACTCCGCGCCCTATGCGCTGGTCGCGTATCAAACGGCCTACCTCAAGGCGAACTATCCGGTCGAATTCTTCGCGGCGTCCATGACGCTCGACATGGGCAACAGCGACAAGATCGGCAACTTCCGGCGCGAGCTGGAGCGGCTGCAGATTCCGCTGCTGGGACCCGATGTGAACAAGTCGATGGCCGAATTCGCGGTCGAGACGACACCGGAGGGCAAGAAGGCGGTTCGCTACGCGCTTTCCGCGATCAAGGGAGTTGGCCGCGAAGCCATGACGCGTCTCGCCGAGGAACGCGCTGAGAATGGGGAATTCAAGGATACGTTCGACCTTGCCGAGCGGCTGGATCAGCGCGTGATCAACAAGCGGCTGATCGAGGGCCTGGTGAAGGCGGGAGCCTTCGATTCATTGAACAAGAACCGCGCCCAGACCTTCGGCGCCGTCGAGGCGCTGACGCGCCATTCGCAGGCCACGCACGAATCGCGCGGCAGCAACCAGAACAGCCTGTTCGGCGACGATACCGCGCAGCGCAGGCCGCAGCTTCCCAAGATGCCGGACTGGGCACCGATGGAGCGACTACAGAACGAGTTCGCGGCGATCGGCTTTTATCTCTCCTCGCATCCGCTGGCGGCCTACGAGCGCAGCCTGCAGCGGTTGGGCGTCTGTCGAGCGGCCGACCTCGCGGCGCTGTTGGCGCGCGGGACGCCTGGCCGCATCAAGCTCGCCGGCACGGTGGTCGACCGCATGGAGCGGACCTCGGCCAAGGGCAACCGCTTTGCCTTCGTGCAGTGTTCGGATCAGTCGGGCGCGTTCGAACTCACCGTGTTCAGCGAACTCCTGGGCAGCAAGCGCAACCTGCTCGAACCGGGACAAGCCGTTCTGGTTTCGGCCGACGGCCGACTCGATGGCGAGCAGGTGAAGCTCACGGCGCAGAGCGTGGAGAAGCTCGACGACGCGGTGGCGAACGCCGCCGCTGGTCTTCGGATCATCGTATCCGATCCAGTGGCTCTCGAAGCGCTGCGCAAGACGCTCGAGGGCAAGAAGGGGCGGGGGCGTGTTACGCTGGTGGTGCCCATGCCCGACGATGCAGAGGCCGAGGTCATCCTGCCCGGGACATATTCGATAGCGGGCGGCCTGCGTGACGCCATCGGCATGCTGCCGGGTGTGGCGCAGGTGGAGGAGATTTGAGCCGCCAGCCCGGCCTGTTCGAAACGCCTAGCCCGCCCAAGCGTCGCGCGGCGGGAGATGTCCTCCCGGCGTCGCAGTCTCCGTTGCTGGAGGCGCCTGACCTGCCATCCGAGATTCGTCTCGGTACCTCATCGTGGTTCTTTCCGGGCTGGCGCGGCCTCGTCTACGAGGGCGTTCATCCGCAGACCGCGCTCAGCCGCAAGGGACTGGCGGCCTATGCCCAAATCCCGCTGCTGCGTACCGTGAGCCTCGACCGGACATTTTACGCGCCGATCTCTGCTGTCGAATACGTGCGATACGCCAATCAGGTGCCGGACGATTTCAGCTTCGTGGTGAAGGCGCCGGCGCTGGTCTGCGATGCCGTGATGCGCGACGAGGAGGGGCGGGGGAAAGTGCCCAATCCGCATTTCCTCGATGCCGCCATCGCTGCCCGGGAATTCGTCGTGCCGTGTCTCGAGGGATTGAAAGACAAGGCCGGGCCGCTGGTGTTCCAGGTTTCGCCCTT
>JAQSCR010000382.1 GCA_029945495.1 Pseudolabrys sp.
GTGAAGGAAGACCTGGCACGTAAGCGCAAACTTTACGCCGAGTTGGAAGCCTGCCTGCCTGCGACCGCCGTGATCGCATCGAACACGTCAAGTTTCCCAATCACGCTGCTGCAAGCCGGCCGAAAGCATCCCGGGCGCTTTATCGGCATGCACTGGGGCGAGCCCGCGCACATTATGCGCTATCTTGAGGTCATTCCGGGGCGCCACACGTCCAAGCGCACGCTCCGGCGCACGCAGCAGCTGGGCGCAATATGCGGCAAGGAGCCGACGCTGCTGCGCGAGGATATCCGCGGGTTCCTTTCGAATCGGATGATGTATGCCATGATTCGCGAAGCATTTCACCTGGTGGAAACGGGCATTGCCGACATTGAAACCGTCGACAAGTCCTTCCGTAACGATATCGGCTGGTGGGCATTGCTGGCCGGCCCATTCCGCTGGATGGATCTCACCGGCATACCAGCCTACGAGCTGGTGATGGAGGGGCTGCTGCCGAAGCTCTGCAATGACAAGAAGGTGCCGAAACTCATGCGCGAAGTCGTAGCCAGTGGCGCGAAAGGCATCGGCAACGCTAAGGGCTTCTATCGCTACACAAACAAAAGCGCCCGGCGTTGGGAAAACGATATGCGGAAGCTGGCCGACAAATACGCGGTGCGTGATTGAGCGCCTTCGGCGGTAACCCGGAGCCGGAGTGACCGACCGCACCGAAGCCGATTCCGCTGCCCAATCCAAGGCACCGTGGGCAATGGTATCAGTCTGCCGCCACTTTCTCCGTCATGGAGGAGAGCAAATCGTTCGCTCCGCGGGCCAAATGGGAACGCAGCAATTCGACGGCTTTGTCGATGTGGCCGCTTTTCAAGACGGCGACGATCTCGCGGTGTTCCCTTTCCGTAAGCTCGTAATCTTCGATGTATTCGCGTGACTGCCCGATTCGGACTTGGAACAGCGGAATATGGCAGTGCTCATACGCCTGGCGGAGTCGATTATTGCCCGACGCTGCAATGAGCAGCTGATGGAAGCGGCGGTCTGCTTCCCACGCGCCAGTGTGATAGCCTTTTTTCACCATGTAGGCGAAGTCGTCACACGTGGCTTCCATCTCCTTTATTTCCGACTCCGAGATGCGCTCCCTGGCCAACCTTATCGCGGCAACCTCGAGGATCTCTCTGACCTCTCGAATCTCCCTTACGTCCTCGGGCGCCATGCCAGCCGCAAAAAATCCACCTTTTAATCCACGTGTAACGAGCCCCTCGCCGTGGAGCCGCGTCAATGCTTCGCGCACAGCCAATCGACCTATCTCAAGCTTGCGCGCCCATTCCTCTTCCTTGAGCCGCTCTTCCGGACGAACTTCCAGAATGAGGATCCTGCGGCGAATCTCTGTGTAGGCTTGGTCGGACTGAGTTAACGATGCCATTGGAACGTGGAATTGTTGTCGAAAAAGTGCATTTTTTGTAATCCTGATTACCGGGGTATCAACTAAAATATCTAAGTATTTACTGGTTTGGGGTATACTGTATTTTTACATGGCGCCATTGTGTAGGCATAAAAATTGATTTTTCGGTCGTATTGTTAGCAATGCGATGCTTTATTTGTTGACAGGATACGCCGTATTTTGTTGTCTGTATATAGGTAGTTTCCCCAACCCCAATTCACCCCGCTTTCCAATGGTCGGCCTGATTCAGGAAACTTGGTCACAGTCACCCGATACAATCGGTTCCTCGATCGAGAATGCGCATCGGTCTTTGACCCTCACCTCTGAGCGGCTCCGCGCGATACTGAGGTTTATGGCAGAGAACGGGCCAGTCAGTGTCGCGGAGATCGCCACGCGCTTTGTGGTGTCTTATGCAACCGCGCGCCGCGAAGTAATCATGCTCACGACCACCGGCCGCGCCACCCGAAGCCACGGTCGGCTGCTTCCCGCCAGGTCGTTCCGTGGTGAACAGCATTTTTGTGCCCGGTCCGCTGTCCAATCCGACGCCAAATCCGTTATCGCCCGGAAGGCTGCCCAGATCCT
>JAQSCR010000383.1 GCA_029945495.1 Pseudolabrys sp.
AGACCGCCGGCATCGAGAAAGAGAAGCTCGAGAAATGGGCGAAGAAAGCGGGCTGGGAAACGATCATCAACCGCGCCGGGCTGACGTTCAAGAAATTGCCCGACAAGGACAAAGATGGCCTGTCTGAGGCCAAGGCGATCAAGTTGATGCTGGCGCAGCCGTCGATGATCAAGCGCCCGGTGCTGGAGCTCTCCGGCGGCAAGCTATTAGTCGGCTTCAAGCCGGAAGCTTACGAGGCAGCGCTGGGATAGAGCGCGAGGACCATGACGATTTACAAAAAATTCGATTTCCCGGTTGCCGAGGCGCGCCGCTTGCTCGAACCCGGGCCGGTGGTGCTGGTCTCTTCGGCCTATAAAGACCAGCGCAACATCATGACGTTGGGCTGGCACATGCCGATGGAGTTCACGCCGTCGCTGGTCGGCTGCGTCATCGCCAGCAGCAACCACAGCTACGCGATGATCAGCCGCTCGAAGAACTGCGTCATCAACGTGCCGACCGTCGAGCTCGCCAGGACGGCGGCGAAGATCGGCAACTGTTCAGGCGCGGACACCGACAAGTTCAAGACCTTCAAGTTGACGGCGCTGGAGCCGGAAGTGGTCGCGGCGCCATTGATCGCCGAATGCTACGCCAATCTCGAATGCATACTGGTCGACGGCCGGCTGCGCGACAAATATAACTTTTTCATTTTCGAGGTGGTGAAGGCGCACGCGGCGCGCACGCCGAAATATCCCAAGACCATCCACTATCGCGGCGACGGCCAGTTCATGGTCGCCGGGCCCGCGCTCAATCTGCGGCGGCTATTCCGGCCCGAGATGCTTTGAAGGATGTGCCGCTGGCGGCGCGGGCCGGCGTTAAAATGCGGTCCTGTCCGACAACGGATTGTTGACGCTCGACTGCTATCTTGCCGGGGTGTCTGACAGTCTTGCGATTCATCCGGTCCGTCTGCCGACCGTGTCCTATGCGCCCTTTCGCTTGCTGGAAGCGGTGCCATGGCTGATGTTTGCGACGGCCATGCGCATCCTGGAGTCGAGGGGCGGCGTGCAGGCCGTTTTCGCGGCGATTTGTGCCGGGCTCGCGGTGTTCCTGGCGTTCCTTCTGGCGGCACGCCGCATGATCGAGTTGACCGATGGCCGGACCGGGCTCGGCAAGCTCGACTTTGCCGAACAGTTGGTTCTGGCCCGCAAGGTGATGTTCCCGGTGCTGCTTTTCATGGCGGCGACCGCCTTTGTCGTCGTCGTCAGCGGCGCGCGCTGGACGGGTATGCATCTTTTGGTCGGCTTCGACGGCATCGCGTTCGATCAAATCACTTATCTTGGCATGATGTGGAGCGCATTGCTGGCGACGACGACGTTGCTGCTGCTGCTCAAGGTCGAAAGCGGCGGCGGCGCTGGTCTCACCGACGTATTCAAGGAACTGTGGCGGCGTTCGGCCTGCATGGTGCCGGCGATCGTTGCGATCACGGTCGCCCATATCGGCCTGAGCGCGTTGCAAGGCGTGGTGCGTATCGGCGTCTATGTCTACTGGCACAGCACGACGACGCCGCACCTCGGGCAGAAGCTGGTTTATTTCTTCTTCATCTTTGGCTTCGCGTCAGTGCGGCTCTGGATCACGCTGGCGATCCTGGTGCTCGCCTTGCGCGAATCCTACCGGCGCGGCCACGGCGCGCCGGCGTTGCCGGAAGCGGGTGCCTAGGCGCCGACCGGCACCGCCAGCAGCGGGCAGGGCGCCTGGCGCACCACGCGTTCGGTGGTCGAGCCGCGCAGCGCATCGAGAAAGCCGTGATGGCCGGCGGTTGCCATACCGATCAGGTCGGGTGGCCAGTCGGTAGCGGCCTCGAGGATCGCTTGCACCACGTCGCCCTTGCGCAGCGCGACGGACGCCGGTTTGTCCGGCTTGCGGTGGTGTTTCAATTGGGGCGGGTTGTTGCCGACGTGCAGCAGCCGGTCCTCGATGTCGATGCCGGCCATCAGATGCGCGAAGTCCATGATGGTTTTCACCGGCGC
>JAQSCR010000384.1 GCA_029945495.1 Pseudolabrys sp.
CGTATGCCTCGCAGCGCCTCGGCTACACGCCGTTCGTGCTGCGGATCAATATCGGCCTGCAGCCATTCGCCCGAAACCAGCCCTACGACACCTATTCCACGATCGGCTTCTTTTCGACCGGCTATCAGCCTTCCCCGGGCAGCGACGACACGTGTGCCATGGACAACTCGAGCGGCTCATCACCAGCACGCGACCCATATGTCCTTCCTCTGCTCGTTACCGACAATCTCGAAGGCATTTCCACCGCCCGTTCGGCGGAGGTCATCACCCAGATCGCACTCGCGGTCTCCGTCCTTGCCCAGGGCATAGCCGGCGAGGCGAGTTTCGGTTCGACCAGGGACCGTCTGAAATCGGTGCTCGGCACCGACCTGAACGCCCTTCTGACCGTTTCGCGGGCGGTCGACAATGCCATCCAAGTTCGTATCGGTGCGGCCAGTCAGCCAACCTCACGCTTCGCCACGATACCAGGCAACCGCACCGTCACCGTCCTCTTGCTGGTTCCCAACGAACAATTCGACATTCGCCAGGACTATCTGGGGCGTCTCGCTGCGCCGACCGTCCGTGTGATGATGAAGACCGTATTGCGCAATGCTCTCGATGGTCAGGTCTTGCCGTTCGACCGCTCGAAGCTATTTGAAGCCCTCAGTCCAAGTCTGGAGCGGATAGGCTTCAGCAAACAAGCCATCGCTATCGCAACAGCCGGCAACCCTTCTATCCTTTCAAGCTTGATCTTCTTTGTACAAACGCAACAACGCGACAGATTCAATGGATGTTTGCAAAGCTTGAAAGCACGCGATCGCACAGTAGAGGCGGTGTTTCCAGACTCTGTTTGGGTGGTATTGGCAGAAACCATATCGCGTTCGGACTTCCAGACGGCGTCGGTATCTCTCTGCGATCCGAACGCCAGGCCCAGGCCTCTCAAGTGCAAGATTTTCACCGACATACCGCCGAAAACGTCACCCGTAGCAACGCCGAAAGCGGTGGGCACTGTCACGACAGGTGGAACGACAACGACAACAACCACGACGACTACGGCTCCGCCGCGTTAAGCCTCGTGGACGGAAGCGATCTGGCAATCAACGTACGGTTCCACTCACTCAACCAGCGGAGCAACCCATGGCTAAGAGCAAGACCAAGAGTGCGAAGAGTTCCACGGGTACGGGTACGGGTACGGGCACTGGTGGCGGACCGGTCCTGAATGTCACCGGAACAGGCGGCGGGCCGGTCTTTGAGTTCACCGGAACCGGCGGCGGACCGGTGTTGGGCATCAACAACCCTGCGAACTTCCCGTTCAAGGTTACGGTTACGGTCGAATTCACGGGCACAGGAGGTGGCCCCGTGCTGGCTCCCGCGGAGCTGAGTGTAACGGGCACCCCGGGCGGCCCCGTCCTTGTGAAAAAGACGAGAGAGACGACGGGGTGAAGCCAGGCTTCAACGCCTTCGCGATCCGCTAGCTTCGGCCGGCTCTCAACGTCCGATACCGTAGGCGTTCGACATGGCCGATGTAGAGGCCCGAGCAGACGATCACGCCTGCGCCCACCCAGGTCCAGAAGTCGGGAATGTTGTCGAACACCAGATAGCCGAGCAGCGCCGCGCCCACGAGCTGCGTGTAGTTGAAGGGCGCCACCACGGCGGCCGGCGCCTGGCTGTAGGCGATGGTGAGGAAATAGTGGCCGATGGCGGCCATGGCCCCCAGCCCCAGGAACAGCACCAGATCCCAGCCGAGCACCGGCGTCACCCAGTCGAAGGCCAGGAACGGCAACGCCGCCACGGTGCCGACGATGGTGGCCATCGTGGCCGAGGCATCGGGTCGCTCGGTCTGGCCGTAGCGCCGCGAATAGAGTTGATAGAGCGCGCTGCTGAAGGTGCTGGCCACGATCAGCAGGACGTACCAGTTGAAATTGGCCGCCCCCGGCCGCACCACGATCAGGGCGCCGGCGAAGCCGATGCAGACGGCGATCCAGCGCTTGGTGCCCACCGGCTCGCCGAGGAAGCGTGCCG
>JAQSCR010000385.1 GCA_029945495.1 Pseudolabrys sp.
CGACGTGAATTCGAACGGTCTTCGTCGGGTAGAATTCGAAGTCTGGGTGCTCGTCCTTTACCCAGTAGAGCTGCCGCTCAGGGCCGCGCCTGATCGATTTCAAGCCGGGCGCCGTAAGTTGGATTACCTGGCCGCCGACCTTGAGGGTGACCTTGCGGGCGCGGGTGACTCGCGACGTCATGGCCCAAAATTCTCCGGACCATCGTCGGCGTAATCGCCCCCCTGCGGATTCTGCACACCTTCCCGGCGCTGCAGAAACTGAAGTTGCGCCGGAAGGTAGTAAAGACCTCCCATCGCGCGTCGCGGCTCAGGCATGCCTTCGCGCCGGAGCATGGCGTGGATCGACGACCAATGCTTGGCTTTCTCACCAAGTACTATTGCAGACAGAAGCTCGTCATCGACGTAAAGCGGCGTCGGGATGAGCACACCCGTCGCAGCCAACAAGCGATATTCCAAACCTTTGACCATACTCGGGCTCCAGTGGACCTAAACTACCACTGAAAATTCACCGGCACAATAGGTCCACTGGCAGCGGAACTATGTTATGGTTAAACTTCCATCCGATTCGAGGCTCGAAATTGGTCACTTCTCGCACTTTGGCAAAAGCTATCGGTGACGCACTCGGCATCACTTCACAGAGCGCCGAGCTTCATTTGAAGACGGTGCGAGCGGCCGGCAAAATTTCTTTCAAGGGCTATGGACGGGCTGCGGCCGCGATGACCGGCTTAGACGCGTCACGTCTTTTGCTGGCTGCCACAGGCAGCCTGTTCGCGAAGGACTCGCTGCAGGTCTTGGAGAATTTCGGGGGGCTCAAACCATTACGGTATCCGCGATCAAATTTCACTCTTGAAGAGTGTGTCGCAAAGCGCATCGAGAAGGCACTCGAAAAAAAAACGGAGGACACATCCTTCAGAAACGACTGGCGTAGAACTCGGCCGCCGAGGCGTTTCGGATCTCCCCATCTGGCAGAAACAGCGCTTCAGCTTATTGAGCCGATGGGTTCGTCTACGAGCAATCTTCCACGGGTTGCCATCGTCCGATGGCTTGACCCACGCGGTAACAGCTACGTGCTTACGTTCGGTCCAGAAGCGGAACGCAGCGGCGACTACGAGTCGATTCCCAAAATCAATGACATCTACGATGTCATCAGCAGTTATAAAGGCGCGAACTTCTTTCAAATTCGCGCGGTTAAGCGAGACGCGCTAGTGAAGATTGCGCTTGCTATTCAAAAGTAAAATTCTCTCGGTAACGCATCCGGTAACATCCGGTAACGGCGCCGAGGAAGTAGTTGCTAAGTCATTGAAAAGATGGCGCGCCCGAAGAGATTCGAACTCCTGACCCCCAGATTCGTAGTCTGGTGCTCTATCCAGCTGAGCTACGGGCGCTAATGCCGCTGCCTGAAACCCGGCGTCGACGGTGCATAGCTATCGCCTTGGCTGGCCATTGGCAAGGGTGACCAGCGTTAATGCGTCGGACGCCGTTTCGGCCTCTGCCGCCCAGATTAATGCCCGGTTTTCAACGCGGATCCGCCAGGTCAGCACGGCCGCATTGGCAAGCGAGAAGGCCAGCGCCAGGCGTGGCAATCCCAGCGCGAGCGGTACCACGGCGATCTCCAGCGCCACGATCAGGTAATTGGGGTGCTTGATGAAGCGGTAGGGGCCGCGCGCCAACGGCGCCCTGCCCGGCAGCACAATAACCCGGGTGGTCCAGCGCCGGCCCAGGCTCGCGATCACCCAAAGCCGGCCGGCCTGGAGCAATACGAAGCCGATCAGCCAAAATGGATCGACGGCTTTGTCGTGCCCCGCCACCCAGAGCGCGAGCAGCCAGGCGACATGCAGCGCGACCAGCAACGGATAATGCGCCGTGCCAAACTCGACTGCACCGGCGGTACGCAGGCGTAGCGTGTTCCATTGTGCCAGGCCGAGCTCGGCCAGGCGCTGCGCCACCAGAAAGGCGATCAGCCATCCGCCCTCGCCCATGACGAAGGCGTTTCCGGAAACGCCGTTCGTCATGGCGCGCCTTCGAGCGCGAGGAAGCTTGCGGTGAAGCCCGGGCCCATCGCCGCCAGCGCCGTCGCGCCGCGCAGGCCCCGCTTCATCGCGCGCTCCAGCACGAACAGCACGCTTGGCGCCGACATGTTGCCGTGGCCGCGCAGCACCTCGCGCTCGTCGCGCAGGGTACCTTTCTGCAGGGCCAGCGCGGTTTCCACCGCGTCGAGCACCTTGGCGCCGCCAGGATGAAAAATGTAATGCGGCGCCTTCAGCCCGGCCGCTTTGACAAAGCGGCGTGCCGGCGCCGCCAGCCGCCGCTCGATAAAACGCGGCAGCGAGCGCGACAACACAACGCCAAAACCGGCCGGATCGACCGTCCAGCCCATGATGTCGAGCGAACCGGGCCAGGTGTGTTCGGCGGCAACGCCGATGTGCATGTCGGCGTCTTCCTCGCCGGCCCGCAGCACGGCCGCCGCAGCGCCATCGCCGAACAGCGCGGCGGAAATGACGTCGGCCTTGTCGCCGCGATCGCCACGGAAGGCGAGCGTGCAAAGTTCGACCACGACGATGAGGACGTTTTCGCCGGGCGCGGCCCGCGCCAGCCGCGCGCCGAGCGCCAGGCCGGAAACGCCGCCGGCGCAGCCGCGTCCGAACACCGGCACGTGCATCACGCCGGGACGAAATCCCATTCGCTCGCTCGCGCGCGCATCGAGGCTCGGCGTGGCAATCCCGGTTGAGGAGACCGTGACGATGACATCGACATCGGCGGCAGTAATGCCGGCGATGTCGAGCGCGCGTTGCGCGGCGTCGACGAACAGTTGACCCGCGCCGTCGAGATAGGCCTGCGTGCGTTCCGCCCAGTCATGCGGAACATCAAACCATTCCAGCGGCCGCACCGAATAGCGTCGCTCAATGCCGGCATTGACAAAAACGTCGGCGAGCTTCGGGAAGCGGTCGAATGCCTTGCCGTAAATGCGGCGCGCGAATTTGGCGACCGCCCGCTGTTCGAGTTCGAAGCCGGGGACGGCGGTCGCCAGCGAACGGAGCGCCACCGGAGGTGCAGCCATGAGATGCCTTACAAGGTGAGAGCGAAGCTCAAACTGCGCGTGAGCCTTGTCAGACAAACACCACGGAATCGCGATTGTTCCCGGCCGCCGCGCCGGCGCTCAGGCGCTGGCGCGTTCGCCATGTTGCTTGTCGAGATCGACTGCCGCGTCGGCGATGGCGATGCTGAACGTCGCCCCGATGGTACCGGGCACGAGCTTGATCTCGCCGCCATGGGCGCGCACCAGTTCGGCGGCGATGGCGAGGCCGAGGCCGAAGCCGCCGGCCCGGGTCGATCCCTGGAATGCCTGGAACAGATGACTGCGGGCGCGCTCGGACACGCCGGGCCCGGTGTCGGACACCTCGATCACCACCACGCCGCCGTCGCGCCGGCCGGTGATGCGAATCTGATCGCGCGCCGGGTCGCGCGCGCCGTGCGCTTCCAGCGCCTGCATCGCATTGCGCGCCAGGTTGACGATAACGCGGAACAGTTGGTCGTGGTCCGCATCCACGGTCAGGCCGCGCTCGACCGACACGATCCAGCGGATCGGCACGTCCAGGCCGAGGCCGAGCGCCTCGTGAACCTCCTCGATCAGCGGCTCGACCAGGATCGGCTTACGCTCCGGCGGCGCTTCCTGGGCGGCGCCGTAGGACAAAGTCGACTGACAGAACGCGATCGCGCGCTCGAGCGCGCGCATCAGCTTGGGCGCGAAGCGCTGAACTTTCGGATCGGGCAAATTCGACAGTTGATCGGAGAACAACTGCGCCGAGGCGAGAAGATTGCGCAGATCATGATTGATCTTCGACACGGCGAGGCCGAGCGCGGCCAGCCGGCTTTTCTGATGCAGCATCGAGGCCAGCTCGCGCTGCATGGCGCCAAGTTCCGCCTCGGCCGTGCCGACTTCGTCGCGGCGGCCGGATTGCTGGATGATCCGCGACGGATTTTCCGGATCGGCGCGGAACGCCACCATGTTCGCGGTGATGCGCCCCATCGGCCGCACCAGCAGATAATGCAGCGCCAGAAACACCAAGGTGGCGGTGACGGCGGAAATCACCAGCGACAGTAGCAGGATGTTCACCGAGAAGGTCAGCATCGCGGTGCGCAGCGGGCCTTCGTCGAGAATGATTTCGATGAATTGACCTTCCGCCATCGGCGCCGGTCCAATTACGCGGATGGCGTCATCGGGTGCGTCGAACAGCAGCACTTCGAAGGCGTTGGCGATCGCCCGCCACCACACGACGTGACGTAAATCGATATCATGCTCGATCTCCGACGGCAGGTTGGCGGCAGCCAGCAGGCGGCGCTGGTCGCCCATCTTCATCGCCACCGCGCGCGCGCCGATGCTGTCGAGGATTTGTTTGGCCAGGCTATCCGGCACCATGCCGCTCGGCGCGGCATCGAGCACCAGTGCCGCAGTATGGGCGGCGGCCAGCCGGTCATTGAGCCAGTTCAGTCGGAAGTTGGCGATCGACGGCACGTAGATGAGAACTTCCGCCAGCATCACGAACACGACAGTGAGCAGCAGCAGCTTGCCGGACAGCCCGACGCGAACGGCGCGCGACGGATGCGGCGTGGCCGGCGCATCGGATTTTGCGGTTGGTTCGATTTCCGGTTGCACGGTGTTCCTCAGCCGAAAATTCGCAGCCAACGGATGATGCGCCGCACCAAAGGCTTCGTCAAACTCGGCGTGAAATTGTCGATGGCCGCACGCTTGCCGATTTCCGACAAGGTCGGATAAGGCATAATGATGCCAGTCATAGCGCGAATATTGAGCTTTTGCGCAATCGCCAGGGTCCAGGCGGTGATCAGTTCCCCGGCCTGCGCCCCGACGATCGTTACACCCAATATAGCGCCATTCGTCTTGGTGATGACCTTGACATGACCGTGGGTCAGGTGTTCGGCCTGGGCGCGGTCGTTGTCGTGATAAGGCCAGCGCAAAATGCGGATTTTAAGGCCGCGCTTGCGCGCTTCAGCTTCGCATAAGCCGGTCTGCGCCAATTCCGGTTCGGTGTAAGTCACCCACGGGATGACGTCGTTGCTCACCTGCACCGGCAGGCGGAACAGCGCATTCCTGATGACCAGACCGGCATGATAATTGGCGGCATGCGTGAACTGCAATTGACCGGCGGCGCAGTCACCGATCGCATGAACGCATTTGTTCGTCGTCTTCAGTTTTTTGTCGACGACGATGCCCGAACGCTCATAGCGAATACCGGCGGCATCGAGGCCAAGGCCATCCACGGTTGGCTTACGGCCGACGGCGACCAGCAGATGCGAGCCTTCGATTTTCTCCTGCGTGGTTTCCTCACCCGTGGCGCTTTCAATCGTCAGCGTGACTTTGCCATTGTCATGCGCGACCGCGATCACCTTGACGGGGCTGCGCAACACTACGCCGTCGCGTGCGAGTTGGTCGAGCACTATCGCGGCGCATTCGGGATCGTCCTTGGCGAGCGGCGTTGCCGCCTCGCACACGGTGACCGCGCTGCCGAGGCGGCGAAACGCCTGCGCCATCTCCAGGCCGATCGGCCCGCCGCCGATGACAATGAGATGCGACGGCAAGACGTCGAGATCGAAGATGGATTCGTTGGTGAGGCAAGGGCCTTGGTCGAGACCGGGGATCGGCGGCAACGCCGGCGTCGATCCGCTGGCGATGACGAAACGGCGGGCGCGGATTTCGAATTTATCGCCGACCGCGACCGTGCGCTTATCCTTGAACGCCGCATGACCTTTGATCACACGCACGCCGAGCCCGGTGAAGCGTTCCGCCGAATCGACTGGCGCGACGGCGGCAATCACGCCTTGCACATGCGCGCGCACCTTGGCGAAATCGACATCGACGGCCGCCGCGTCCACGCCGAACGCGCCACCGCTGCGCATCGCGTGCACGTGGTTGGCCGCCGCCAGCAGGGCCTTCGACGGCACGCAGCCGGTATTGAGGCAATCGCCGCCCATCTTGCCGGCTTCGATCAGCACCACCGTCACGCCGAAGGCAGCCGCCGCCGCGGCCACAGACAGGCCACCGGAACCGCCGCCGATCACGCAAATGTCAGGCTTTAGAATTTCCACCGCGACCTCAGACTCCTTATTGGGAGATTAGCGCATTTTGCGCTCAGCCACGCGCCAGCGGGCGCAACCGCCGCACCGCGACCGGCACCAGGGCCAATAGCCCGAGCGCGACCAGCGCGCCGAGCAATTGCGGCGTCAGAATGTCCATCGGATCGAAGACGAGCTGGCAATTGGCGCGGGCGGCGGCAAGGCAGACGTCATAGGCATGCTTTTCGGCAGCAATGACACTGTCGAGCCCGGTGCCGGCGAGCGCATAGACCACCGAGCCGGGAATAACGCCGAGCGCGGTCGCGGTCACGAAAGGCAACAGCCGGACGCCGGCAAAGGCCGGCACGAGATTAACCAGGAAAAACGGAAACGCCGGCACCAGCCGGAGGAACAGAAGATAGCTGAAGGCATCGTCACGGAAGCCTTGCGCCAGTTTGACGGCGCGTGGGCCCGCCCGCCGCAGCAAGGGCTCGCCGAGAGCGGTCCGCGCCACCAGGAAAATGATCGTCGCGCCGATGGTGGCGCCGACGACCGCGGCCGAGGCGCCGACCAACAGGCCGAACAGGAATCCGCCGCTGACGGTCAGGAATATCGCCCCCGGCACCGACAGCGCGACCACGACGACATAGATGCCGATATAGGCCAAAGCCGCGAGGAGCCGATGCCCGGTCACAAACGCGTCGATGGCCGCCCGGTGGCGGACCAGGGCCTCGAGCTGGAGCCCATCGCGGCCAAAGACGTAGTAGGCAATGCCGGCCAAGACGATGACGACCGCCAACGGGACCAGCCGGCGGACAAAATTGGGGGGTCGCTCGGCCGGGCGCTCGAATGCGGGCATGGGGGGCTGTATACACGAGCCAGCGGCCCAAAACGGCCCGCTCACCGTGTTGTGAGGCTTTGTGACCGCCCTCGCACCGGACCGGGCCGAACCGGCCGAAAATGCGATGGGCCCCGGGGCGCCCAGTCGCATTGACGGACATACCTCGCTCCCTTATAAGCCGCGCAAATCTAGTGCCGATCCGGGCGAGTTTCGGGTTTACATGGCGGATTTGGGGGCGGCTAAAACGCCCTTTCCACCACGGCGCGACCAGCGGAGAATTTAACGTGAAGCGGACCTATCAACCGAGCAAGCTTGTACGCAAGCGCCGTCACGGTTTCCGCGCGCGCATGGCCACCACCGGCGGACGCAAGGTTGTGGCAGCCCGGCGCGCACGCGGACGTAAGCGGCTTAGCGCCTAACAGCGGACCTTTTGGCCGCAGCGTTTGCTTTAAATGGAACGATTGAAGCAACGGGCGGACTTTCTGGCGGCGGCTACCGGCATCAAGGTGCCGGCTGCCGCTTTTGTGCTGCAAGCTCGCAAGCGGGCCGACGAAGGTCCCGTACGGTTCGGCTTTACCGTGTCCAAAAAAGTCGGTAACGCCGTCGAGCGCAACCGGGTCCGTCGCCGATTGAAGGAAATCGTGCGCCTATCGGATCCGACGTCGATAAATGCCGGACATGATTATGTGCTTATTGGCCGGCGCGCGGCGCTCACTCTGCCGTTTGAGCGGATGACAATCGAGTTTGCGGGGGCATTGCGGCGTGCCCATGAAAAGTCCTCTGCGGGGCGCACGAGCGGCAACACGGGATCCCGATGACCGACAGTAAAAACACCATTCTCGCCATTGTGCTTTCGGCCATCGTGCTGATTGGCTGGCAATATTTCTATGCGATGCCGCAGGCTGAAAAGCAGAAGCAGCAGCAACTGCAGACGCAGCTGCAAACCCCGAAACCGGCGACGCCTGGCCAGCCCGGCCAGACCGCGGCGCCCGGCGCGCCGCCGATCCCCGGACAGGCCGCGCAGCCCGGCACAGTGGGAGCGCCGCTCAGCCGCGCCGCCGCTCTGGCCACCTCGCCGCGCGTGGCGATCGCGACCGACAGCATGCAAGGCTCGATCTCGCTCAAGGGCGGCCGCATCGACGATGTCTCGCTGCTGAAGTTCCGCGAGACCGTCGATCCGAAATCGCCGCCGATCGTTCTATTGTCGCCGTCCGGCAGCGAAGAGCCATTTTATGCCGAATTCGGCTGGAGCGCCTCGACGCCCGATGTCAAGGTGCCCGGCACCGACACGTTGTGGACGCAGAAAGGCGCGGGCGCGCTCGACGTTGGTCATCCGGTGACCTTGACCTGGACCAACGGCAGCGGCCTGGAATTTACCCGCACCGTCTCGGTCGACGACAAGTTCCTGTTCACCATCAAGGACGATGTCGCCAACAAAGGCGACAAGCCGGCGACGTTGTTTCCCTATGCGTTGATTTCGCGCCACGGCACGCCAAAGACGGCGGGCTACTACATCCTGCATGAAGGCCCGATCGGCATTCTCGGCGACAGCCTGCAGGAGAAAAACTACAAGGACCTCGACGAGAAGAAGGAATTCTCGTTCGCCAACACCAAAGGCTGGCTCGGCTTTACCGACAAATATTGGGCGGCAGCGCTGCTGCCGGATCCCAATGCCAACATGCTGAAGGCCAAGTTCTCCGGCGACACGATCGGCACGCTCAAGACCTATCAGTCCGACTACATCATGGACGCGCAGACGATCGCGCCCGGCGGCACCGGTTCGGCCTCAACGCGACTGTTCGCCGGCGCCAAGGAAGTCAAGGTCGTCAACGCCTACGACACCGCGCTCAAGCTCGACCGTTTCGACCGCGTGATCGACTGGGGCTGGTTCTATTTCATCACCAAGCCGCTGTTCACGCTGATCGACTATCTGTACCGGCTGGTCGGCAATTTCGGCCTGGCGATTCTGATCGTCACCGTGATGATCAAGGCGGCGTTCTTCCCGCTCGCCAACAAGTCCTATGCCTCGATGGCGAAGATGAAAGCGGTGCAGCCGCAGATGGCCGCGCTGAAGCTGCGCTATCCGGACGACAAGGCCAAGCAGCAGCAAGAGCTGATGGAGCTGTACAAGAAGGAGAAGATTAACCCGCTGGCCGGCTGTCTGCCGATCGCGGTGCAGATCCCGGTGTTCTTCTCACTGTACAAGGTGCTGTTCGTCACCATCGAAATGCGGCACGCGCCGTTCTTCGGCTGGATTCACGATTTGTCGGCGCCCGATCCGACCAACATCTTCAACCTGTTCGGCCTGATCCCGTTCGACCCGACGATGGTTCCGGGGATCGGCCACTTCCTGCATGTCGGCGCCTGGGGCGTGATCATGGGCATCACCATGTGGGCGCAGATGAAGCTCAATCCGACGCCGCCGGACCCGACGCAGGCCATGATCTTCAACTGGATGCCGCTCATTTTCACCTTCATGCTGGCGAGCTTCCCGGCCGGCCTGGTGATCTACTGGGCCTGGAACAACTCGCTGTCGGTGGCGCAGCAGTCGATCATCATGCGTAAGCACGGCGCCAAGATCGAACTGTTCGACAACATCAAGGCGATGTTCGCGAAGAAGAAGGCGGAAGGGTAAGCGGGGCGCGATCTCTAAGAACGACATCATGGCCGGGCGAAAGCCCGGCCTTTTTGTTTAAATACCAACTCGACTAAAGATGGTCACCAGCGCATAGCCGCTGCACCACGATATCCAGCAACACGACACACGCGTCTAGAAATTGGTCATACGTTGCACTTGCATAGGCGAACGACGAAGGCTTCGGCAAAATATTCGACCGAAATATCTCATCGGCGTCGACATGCGTTCTCACAATATTGGGGATGTATTCTGCCGGAATCGAATCGCTGATCAGATTATTTGCGGACGCCGAAAGCATGCAGATGTTCGCGAGAAGATTGTCATTTTTATCAGAAATCACTCGCAAGTCACCTTGCAATTGATTTCCTAGAGAACCTCTTGCGCGCGCCGTCCCTGCTGGGTGCCCGCCTTCGCGGCATGAGCGGACGTCTGCACGCCGATCTCAATCCCCCAACACCGCGTCAATCGCCTCATCGTTCGCCGGCGCAAACGGATTGAGCAGGCGCAAACCGGTAAGTGAGCGGCCGTCCTGCATGTCCTCGGTCAGCAGCACCTTGGCGCCGGCATCGATGGCGGCGGCACACACCACGCAGTCCCACAATTGCAGGGTATGGTCGCGCGCGATCTCGGATGCCTTGGAGATGACGGCGTCGGTTGTCGGCGGCGTCAGAAAGGCTGCCTGATAAAGAAAGGTCTGACGCACCGCTTCCGCGAACATCGCCGGCGCGCGGCGCTGGATGACGCGAAGATATTCGCCGAGCACCTGCACCGGAATGACTCCGTCGCGCGCTGCCCGCAAGATCAGTTCGGCGGCGCGCTGGCCCTTCGCCGACTCCGGCTCGAGTTCGGCGTAGATCAAGATATTGCTATCGAGCGCGACGCGCGTCACGCGGGGTCGTCGCCGTATTTGTCGTCCTCGGTGATCGTGCCGACGCGATAACCGGTCACCGGTTTGGCGCGCAGGCTCTTGCGCAGCAACGCGAACGCCGCCTTCCATTCGGGATCGGCAGTCCGGTCCACCGCCTGCGGCGTGATCTTGGCCACCGGCTTGCCGTTCTTCGTGATGACGATCGTCTCGCCGCCCTCGGCGGCCGAGATCACCTGCGAGAAGTTCTGGTTCGCTTGGCGGACGGTCATTTCGCGCATCGGGCACCTATGTTCTACGTTGCAACATATCTCAGCCATCCCGTTTCTGCAAGCAGAATGCAGGCCCGTAAACGCGAAGCGTAACCGGGCCTCGCCCCCCGCATTCCGCTTCGCTCCATCCGAGCCACGCGCTGGACAAACATTGGCAAATATGCCAACATCGCTTTCCATGCGCCAGACCCGGCCGATCTCGTGGCTGAAAACCGCCCGCAAGGAGTTCGAGAAATTCCCGGCGAAGGCTCAAACCACGATGCTTGCGGCTCTGACCTTTGCAGCCGAAGGCGGCAAGGCCGACATTGCCAAGCCGTTCAAGGGAGTCGATGGCGGCGTTTTCGAGATCGCACTTAAACACCGAGGCGATGCCTACCGCACGATCTATGCCGTGCAAATCGGCCCGGATTTGATCGTGATCGACGCCTTCCAGAAGAAGTCGAAGAGCGGGATTAAGACGCCGCGGGCCGACGTTGACCGGATCAAAGAACGGATCAAGCGACTAAGGGAAAGTCTGTGATGGCCAAAAAAGACATAGACAAGAATGACATGGAAATCGTCCGGGGCAGCGGCAACGTGTTCCGGGACTTCGGACGGCCCAACGCCGACCTTGAGCAGGCCCGCGCCATTCTCGCGGTCCGGATCGTCAAAGCGCTGGATGAACGCAAGCTTACCGCGCGCGCAGCCGAGAAGCTCACGGGCGTGGCGCATACCGATCTGTCCCGCATCCGCAACGCAAAGCTGGAGCGCTTCACGCTCGACCGCATGATCACGATCCTCGGAAAGCTTGATCGGGACGTGGAGGTAAGCATCCGTGTCGCACCGCGCAGCGTGAGCGGCCCGGCAATTGCGGCCGTCGTCCTTCGAGGCTCGCCATAGCGCGTCGAAGACGCGCGTGAACGCGCTTATGGCTCGCACCTTAGGATGACGGGTCGGGCGACGGAACTCCTAGATGCAACTAATCGCCGTATTTATCTTCTTCGGTGATCGTACCGACCCGATACCCCGTCACCTTTTTAGCACGCAGGCTCTCACGAAGCGCCGCGAAGGCGGCTTTCCATTTGGGATCGGTAGATCGGTCTGTCGTATTCGGCGTGAATTCGGATTCGCGCATGCAGCTCCCCCGCGGTGTAATCGCTATTTCCCCGCGAACCGCGCCGAGCGCGCCGGCCCCGGCGGCGAGGCGTCCGACACCGTGCAGGGGGTTTCCGAGAATTGCCAAGAGGTATTGTTGAGCGCCATGCCGCAGGTGGCCAGCCGCGGCCCCTTCGGCGTCATCAGGCAGGCGGTCTGGCCGAGCTCGACTTGGCGGCCCGGCGCGCGGCAGGTGCATTCGGCGGCGGCGGCCGGCCATGACGCATCGAGCGCTGCGATCAGCACGACGGCGGCCGATGGTCCAAGCCTGTGCATGGCCAAAGGATAGCACGGAAGGCCCGGGGCTCAGTGAGCTGAATATAGTCCTTGACAGTGTGACGCTGGTCCGCTAGGAAAGGCGCATCCTTCCATAATTGAATTTGCTGCCACCCGCACCGCCGGTCGATGACGCGCGCGACAACCGGGGTCCCGGGTCTGCGATGCACCGCTTCACTTGCGTTGCGCGCTGCACCGCGCCCGGGACACGCCCCGCAACGACGAGCGGCCGCCTTTCAAAGGAACAACCGCCATGCCCGAACCCACGCTCGATGCCTGGGCGCAGATTCGACACGACTACGAAAACACCGACAAGCCGCTCGCGCACATCTGCGCCGACAACGACATCACAATCCCCATGCTGCGTTACCGCATGAAACGCTGGGAGTGGCGAAGGCGGAAGCCGCTGATCCCGCGCGAGGGACCGCCGGCGGTGCCGTGCGAAGAGCCGCCGATGCAGCACGAAATCGCCACGCCGCCCACCCCCTCCGCCGCGCAGTCACACCCCACCCCGCCCGCCTTCGCTCAGGCTTCGACGGGTGACCCTCCCCCTCAAGAGCCTGCGCCCGGGCGCGCGCAAGCGCGGCCCGGGTGGGAGGGTAAAGAAAACATCGTGCCGCGGCTGCAAAGCGCGATCGCGCGCATCCTGCAGGCCATCGAGGCGACCATCGCACGGCTGGCGGCGGGGCCGCAGCACCCGCGCGAGATGGAGCAGGCCGGCCGCGCGCTTTCCGCGCTGACGCGCACCTTGCGCGAATTGAACGCGCTGCTGGGCCAGCACAGAGCGGACGACGACGCCCCCGATCCACGGGACATTGACGAATTCCGGCAAGAACTGGCGCGGCGGCTCAAGGGCATCATCGCGGCGCGGAGACAGCGCATCGAGGAAGCCAAGCGCCAGGAAACGTGATAGACGCGCCGGATGACGGATCTGGTCACTTTAAGCGAGAGTGCCTTACTAATCGGGATGGCCGGGTCAAGCCCGGCCATGACAAGAACATGACCAACGACTATACCCGCGACGAAATCGAGACCGGCCGCAAGCTGTTCACGGTCGATTGGCAGTTTTTCGCCGCCGCCTCCTCGCCGTCGTCGCTGCCGAAAATGCACGGCACCGAGATCGCGTTTGCCGGCCGCTCCAATGTCGGCAAGTCCAGCCTGATCAATGCGCTGACCGGCCGCAAGGCGCTGGCGCGCACCTCGCGCACGCCGGGGCGCACGCAGGAACTGATCTTCTTCAACGGCGGCGGCGACTTGAACCTCGTCGACATGCCGGGCTACGGCTATGCCGCCGCCGCCAAATCCAAGATCGCGGCCTGGACCTCGCTGATCGAGGCCTATCTCTTGGGCCGCGCCAACCTCGCCCGCGTCTATGTGCTGATCGATAGTCGGCACGGGCTGAAGGACACCGACGACGCCACCTTCAGGGTGCTCGGGGCCGCCGCGGTCAGCTATCAGATCGTCCTGACCAAAGGCGACACCATCAAGCCGGCCGAGCTGGAAACGCGCATCAGGGAAGTCGAGGCCGGGCTGGCGAAGTGGCCGTCGGCCTTCCCGACCGTGATCGCTACCTCCGGTCATGAAGGCACCGGCATTCCGCAGCTGCGGGCCGCAGTGGCGCGCCTGTTGAATGAGCGCAAGCGCTAGCGTTTGCAGGCTTTGTCGGCTAGAACCGCCGCATTCCACGGGACCGCATCGTGATGAACACAGCCTCTAAAACCGACCCGCTCGAGCAGGCCCGCATCCTGTCGGAAGCGCTGCCGCACATGCAGCGCTATGACGAAGAGATCATCGTCGTCAAATACGGCGGCCATGCCATGGGCGACGAGCAGAACGCCCGCGATTTCGCCCGCGACATCGTGTTGCTGGAGCAGGCGGCGATCAACCCGGTCGTGGTGCACGGCGGCGGGCCGCAGATCGCGGCCATGCTCAAGAAGCTCGGCATCAAATCCGAATTCGCCGCCGGCCTGCGCGTCACCGACGCGGCCACCATCGAGATCGTCGAGATGGTGCTGGCCGGCTCGATCAACAAGCAGATCGTCGGCTACATCAACGCCGCCGGCGGCAAGGCCATCGGCCTGTGCGGCAAGGACGGCAACATGGTGCAGGCCAAGAAGGTCACGCGCACCGTGGTCGATCCGGATTCCAACATCGAGAAGGTCGTCGACCTCGGCTTCGTCGGCGAGCCCGACAAGGTCGACTTGTTCGTGCTCAACGCCGTGCTCGGCAAGGAGATGATCCCGGTGCTGGCGCCGGTGGCGACCTCGGCCGACGGCGGCACCTTCAATGTCAACGCCGACACCTTTGCCGGCGCCATCGCCGGCGCGCTCAAGGCCAAGCGCCTGCTGCTGCTGACGGACGTGCCGGGCGTGCTCGACAAGGACAAGAAACTGATCACCGATCTGTCCGTGGCCGATGCGCGCCGCCTGATCGCCGACGGCACCATTTCCGGCGGCATGATCCCGAAGGTCGAGACCTGCATCTATGCGCTCGACGCCGGCGTCGAAGGCGTCGTCATCATGGACGGCAAGGTGCCGCATGCCGTCCTTTTGGAACTCATGACCGACCACGGCGTCGGCACGCTGATCCACCGCTGATGCGGAGAGCGGCTGCCGCAGCTTTCGCGCTTGTCGTTTTCACGACATCGGCGCAGGCCGAGCTGACCTTGTGCAACCACACCAGCTATCGCATGGACGCGGCGATCGGCCTGGAAAAGCGCGCCAATGTCGAGACCCGCGGCTGGTTCCGCATCGATCCCGGCGCGTGCCGCCAGGTGCTCGACGGCGCCTACGATGCCGAGATGAGTTACGTCTATGCACGCACGCCGCAAGTCTACGGCTCGGCGCCGCTGCCGCAGAACGGCAATGCCGATTTCTGCATCCGCGACGGCGACTTTACCATCTCCAATGGTCGCGAATGTCCGGTGAGCCAGCAGGCGCACTTCTCCGCGGCGCGGCCGTCCGATTCACCGAAGGGCCCGACGATCAATCTGGCCGAGGAAGCCGATTACGACGACGCGCAGGCACGGCTTGCCGGCATACAAAGGCTTTTGGTGATAGCCGGTTACGACGCCAACCCGATCGACGGCGTGCAGGGCGCCAAGACGCAAGGCGCGCTGAACAAGTTTCTCGCCGACCGCAAACTGCCGGCCGAGGCAGCGGCGAGCGCGAATTTCTTCGACACCTTGATCGCCGCAGCGCAGAGCCCGGACGGTCATGGCTTCTCCTGGTGCAACGATACCAAATATTCGGTGATGGCCGCGCTCGGCACCGCGGAAGGCGGCACGCTGATCACCCGCGGCTGGTATCGCGTCGACGCCGGCACTTGTCTTCGGCCGGATGTGCGCGGCGATCAGCAGAAACTTTACAGCTACGGCGAGGCGGTCGACGGCCAGGGCCGCACGCTCAAGCGCGGCGATCGGGCGGTGTCCTGGGGCGGCGACGTCACTTTGTGCACGCGCGACGGCAAATTCGAGCTGAGCGACCAGAAGGACTGCGCGGTGCGCGGCCTCAATGCCACCGGATTTGCGGCGGTCACTGTCGGCGGCCAGCCTTCGACCACCGTCCGCTTCAAGGAACCGTAACCCGTGTCTGAGAAATCCATGCGCGGTTTCGGTAACGTCGACACCTGGGTGTTCGATCTCGACAACACGCTCTATCCGCATCACCTGCTGTGGCAGCAGGTCGACGACCGCATTCGCAGCTACGTCGCTGAATTCCTCAAGGTCACGCATGACGAGGCGTTCCGGGTGCAGAAGGACTATTACAAGCGCTACGGCACGACGATGCGCGGGCTGATGACCGAACACGGGCTCAACCCCGACGACTATCTCGACTATGTGCACCAGATCGACCACTCGCCGCTGACGCCCAATCCGGCGCTCGGCCATGCGATCGAGCAACTGCCCGGCCGCAAGCTCATCCTGACCAACGGCACGACCAAACATGCCGATGCGGTGCTGCGGCAGTTGCAGATTCATCATCATTTCGAAGACGTGTTCGACATCATCGCGGCGGAGTTGGAGCCGAAGCCGTCGCGGATCACCTACGAGCGCTTCCTCGCGCGCCACACCGTCGATCCCGCCAAGGCCGCCATGTTCGAGGATCTGGCGCGCAACCTGGAAGTGCCGCATGCGCTCGGCATGACCACCGTGCTGGTGGTGCCCGAAGGCCAGCGCGAAGTGTTCCGCGAAGACTGGGAACTGGAAGGTCGCGGCGAGCCGCATGTCGATCACGTGACCGACGATCTGTCAGGTTTTCTAAAGCGCTTGCGCGATTGATTGCGACTTTAGGATTAGCCGATTCTGCGGCCTTCCAGCGATTAAATCTTTTGGAATCAAGGCTTTGTGCCTTGACCTGCGCATTTTGTCGCACCCATATAGCCGCGTAAGCGGGGCGCGCTTTGAAGATTCGGTTCATGCATGCGGTCGGGTGCAGCCCAGCACGATGACGTGTCGTTTGCCGTCGATGTCGCCATCGCTTTGGCCCTGGCCTGCACCGTCAGCTTCTTCCTGATCGTCATGGACGCCTGTCTCACCGACACGGCGCTCACCCGCGCGCAACTTCGCCTGCTCGAACCGGACGTGCAGACGGCCGGCTTCACTTCAACGCCGCCGATCACAAACGCTGCGTTCCTATCAAAAAACAAAGACAGGGAAACCAAGGAGAACTCGACATGGCCAACGGTGCAACCACACTAAGCCGCACATTGAATCGCGCGCGCTGGGCGCAACTCATCGCCGGCATCATCTGCATGATCATGATTGCCAACCTGCAATATGGCTGGACCCTGTTCGTCAGTCCCATCGCCAAGACGCACGGCTGGTCGGTGGCGTCGATCCAGGTCGCGTTCAGTATTTTTGTCGCGCTTGAGACATGGTTGACGCCGGTCGAAGGCTGGATTGTCGATCTACTCGGTCCGCAACGCGGGCCTAAGCTGATGGTCGCCTTCGGCGGCATTCTGATCGCCGCCGGCTGGATCCTGGAATCGAAAGCCGACACGCTGACATTGTTGTATCTCGGCTCGATCCTGGCCGGCATCGGCGGCGGCGCGGTCTACGCCACCGCCGTCGGACAGGCGGTGAAATGGTTTCCGGACCGGCGCGGTCTCGCCGTCGGATTAACCGCGGCCGGCTTCGGCGCCGGCGCGGCGCTCACGGTCGTGCCGATCCGTTCGGTGATCGCCAGCAGTGGCTACGAGGCAGCTTTCTTCTGGTTCGGCCTGGTCCAGGGCGCGATCGTGTTCATGATTGCGTGGCTGCTGCGCGCGCCGGAGCCGGAGGAGCTGGAACACGTCGCGCCGCCGAAGGTGCCCGTCTCGGCGCGCAGCTACACGCCCACGCAAGTGCTGGCGTCGCCGATTTTCTGGGTGCTTTACGTCATGTTCGTTCTGGTCTCGGCCAGCGGCCTGATGGCAACGGCCCAGATCGCGCTCATCGCCAAGGATTTCCATGTCGCCGACACCGCAATCCTGTTCGGCGCATCGGCGCTGACGGTGGCGCTGATTGTCGACAATGTCGCCAACGGCGCGGCGCGGCCGCTGTTCGGCTGGGTGTCGGACAATATCGGCCGCGAATACACGATGGCGATCGCGTTCGGCCTCGGCGCGGTGGCCTATTGGCTGCTCGGATCGATGGGCACGGCGCCCTGGGCCTTCGTGCTGTTCGCCGCGCTGATCTTTCTTACCTGGGGCGAGATCTTCAGCCTGTTTCCGTCGACCTGCACCGACAGCTTCGGGCCGAAATTCGCCACGGTAAACCTGAGCCTGCTTTACACGGCGAAGGGCGCCTCGGCGTTTCTCGTGCCGGTTGCCAACATGATCAAAACATCGACCGGCAGCTGGCACATCGTGTTCGCGGTCACGGCCATCATGAATCTCGTGGTGGTCGCGATGGCGCTGTTCGTGCTCAAGCCGATGCGCTCGAAGGTCGTGCTGGTCGATACGGCCAAGTTGGCACACGCGGTCTAAGTTTGCGAAACGAATGCGGCAAGGCCTTCGGGCCTTGCCGTTTCCCGTCTCAGGCAACCGAGCCGACGAACTGCTGCAGCTCCGGCGTCTTCGGCGCAGCGAAGACTTCCTTCGGCGCCCCCTGCTCGTGCACGCGGCCGTGATGCATGAACACCAATTTGGTGCCGACGTCGCGGGCAAAACGCATTTCGTGAGTCACCAGAATGAGCGTCATGCCCTCCTTGGCAAGCTGCTCGACCACGCGCAGCACCTCGTTGACCAGTTCGGGGTCGAGCGCCGAGGTGATCTCGTCGCACAACAGCACCTTCGGCCGCATCGCCAGCGAGCGCGCGATCGCCACGCGCTGCTGCTGGCCGCCCGACAACTGGCTCGGCCAGGCGTCCATCTTTTCCGAAAGGCCGACTTTCGCCAGCACTTCGGCGGCGATCTCGCGCGCCTCTTTTTTCGGGGTCTTGTTGACGACGGTTTGCGCCAACATGACGTTTCCCGCGACAGTCAGATGCGGAAACAGATTGAATTGCTGGAACACCATGCCGACATGACGGCGCAGTTCGCGCAGATTGGCGTGCAGACCGCCGACCTCGATGCCGTCGGCCAAGATAGCGCCGGACTGATAGGCCTCCAGCCCGTTGATGCAACGCAGCAGCGTGCTCTTGCCCGAACCGGAGCGGCCGATGATGGCGACGACATCGCCTTTTTCGACTTCGAGCGAGACGCCCTTCAGCACCTCCAGCGCGCCGAAGCTTTTTCTCACGTCACGGATGCTAACGAGCGGCATTGAGGCGTCCTTCGAGTTTCTTGGCGAACCAGGACAAAGGGAAGCACAGGCAGAAATAGATCGCCGCCACCAGCGAATAGACCAGGAACGGCCGGAACGTCGCGTTGTTGAGCATGGTGCCGGCTTTGGTCAGCTCGACGAAGCCGATGATGGAGGCAAGCGCCGTGCCCTTGACCACCTGCACCGAGAAGCCGACCGTCGGCGCAATCGCAATGCGCGCGGCCTGCGGCAGGATCACGTAGCGCATCTGCTCGATGTAAGTCAGCGCCAGGGTCGCGGATGCTTCCCATTGGCCTTTCGGGATCGACTCGACGCAGCCACGCCAGATCTCGGTAAGAAAAGCGCTGGTCCACAACGTCAGCGCCAAGGTCGCCGCCATCCACGGCGAGACTTCGACGCCGAACAAAGCGATGCCGAAAAAGAACAGGAACAGCTGCATCAGCAGCGGCGTGCCCTGAAAAAACTCGATATAGCTCTTGGTGAACCACTCCAGCGGCTTGACGCCCGACGTACGCATGAACAACAGGATCAAGCCGACAATGCCGCCGCAGAAAAAGGCGATCAGCGACAGGATGATCGTCCACTCGGTGGCGATCAGCAGGTTAGAAAGAATGTCCCAGAAGCTGAATTTGAGCATGGGTTACTCAGCTTTGAATATTATGCGGCCGAGCCCGCGCAGCAGCGACCGCGTCAGCATCGCCAGCAGCAGGTAGGCCAACGCCGCCAGCAGATAGACCTCGAAGTTGCGGAAGTTGCGCGAGGCCACAAAGTTGGCGGCATAGGTCAGGTCTTGCGCCGAAATCTGCGACACCACCGACGAGCCCAGCATCACGATGATGATCTGCGACGACAGCGCCGGATAGATTTTCCGGAACGCCTGGTTGAGCACGATGTGGCGCAGCACTTCCCATTTGCTCATGGCGAGGCTGACGCCGGCCTCGATATGGCCTTTCGGGATCGCCTGAATGCCGGCGCGAATGATCTCGGTCGAATAGGCGCCGAGATTGATCACCATGGCGATGAAGGCCGCGGTGGTTTCGGACAAGGTCACGCCGGCCGCCGGCAGGCCAAAGAAAATGAAGAACAACTGGACGATGAACGGCGTGTTGCGGATCAGTTCGACATAGACGACCACGACGCGGCCGAGCCAGGCCGGGCCGAAGGTGCGCGCCGAGGCGCCGGCGGTGCCGACGGCAATGCCGGCCACCGTCGACACAACGGTCAGCACGATCGTGAAGACGAGGCCCTGCAGCAGCACGTCCCAGTACGGCAGCAGGTCGCCGAATTCGAGTTTGTAGAGCATGGCGGTTTAACCGCGCCGGCGCTCGATCAGAAGCCCGGCGGCAAAGGCTGCTTGAGCCACTTCTCCGACAGCTTGGCGATCTCGCCCGAAGCCTTGGCCTGCTTGATGATGTCGTTGACCTTGGCGAGCAGCTTCGGCTCGTTCTTGTTCAGACCGACATAGCAAGGGCTGTCTTTGATGAGGAACTTCATTTCCGGCGCGCGCGCCGGATTTTGCTCGGCGATGACCGCGGCGATGGTGTTGCCGGTGGCGACCAGATCGATCTGGCCGGAGACGAAGGCGGCGATGGTCGCGTTGTTGTCCTCGAAACGCTTGATGGTGGCGTCTTTCGGCGCGGTGTTGGTCAGTTCCTGCTCTTCGATGGTGCCGCGGGCGGCGCCTAACGTCTTGCCGGACAGATCGGCGAGCTTGGTCACGCCCGGCTCCTTGCCCTTCACGCTGTAGACCGCGGAGAAGAACGGCGCGTAGGCATCGGAGAAGTCGATCACCTTCTCGCGCTCGGCGTTCTTGCCGAGGCTGGAGATCACCAGGTCGGCCTTATGGGTCTGCAGATAGGGAATGCGGTTGGCGCTGGTGACCGGGACGATCTCGACTTTCACGCCCATGGCCTTGCCGATCAGATTGGCCATGTCGATGTCATAACCCTGCGGCTTGAGATCGAGCCCGGCCGAGCCGAACGGCGCGAAATCCTGCGGCACCGCGACCTTGATGACCTTGGCGGCCATGATGGAATCGAGGCCGTCGGCACGGGCCGCCACCCCTGAGCCGATCAATGCGATGCCCAAGAGGCCCGCACGCACTGCACGAATGATGGTCATTAAATTGCTCCTGACTGACGCTGACACGAATTGCCCAACTAAGAAGCAATTGGCATGCCATCGGCGCAGCGGGGGAGCGATCAGACGGCCGGCACGACCTGCTGCATCAGCACAGCGAAACCGATGCCGGCAATGCCGGCGCCGACCAGGCGCAACCGCACGGTGTCGGCCTGCGTCAGCAGGCGGGCGACGCGCAGAGCGCCGAGCGCGATCGCGCCTTGAATGACGGCAAGGCCGATCAAATAGGCCGCGAGCGGCGTCTGTTCGGCGCCATAAATCGATTCGCCCAGCGCATAACCGTGCAGCAGGCCGACCACGGCAAACAGCCCAAGCGCCGCCGCCGCGCTGAGCTGCCGCTGCGTCAGCAGGATGCCGCCGAGGCCGATGACCGACAGCGCCACCAGGATTTCGCCGCCCGGCACGGTCGCGCCCTGCAGATGGGCCGCGACGCCGGCGATCATCGCCAGCACGAAACCGATGGCGAGGATCACGCCTGCCCGATGGGCGGCGGCGAGGCAACCGACCGCCACCACGGCGGCGAAATGGTCGAGGCCGATCACCGGATGGCCGAGGCCAGACAGCAGACCGTCGCCGAAGGTCGCCGGCATGCGGCCGCCCATGACGTGATGGGCGAAGGCCGGCTCGGCCAAAAGGCTGGCGGCGGCGGCTAAGGCGATGCGGCGAATGGCTTTTGCGTTCACGGGTGGGCTCCTGTTCGGCCGGCAGCCTAGCCGAGGAAGCCCGGCTTGACATCCCCCGCCCCGGCCCCGACAAACCGCAACCTATTCAGCGCCGGGGTCGTCCAATGTCCAACGAGAAGCTCGCCAAAACCATCGACGAGGCTTTTGAAGCCCGCGACAAGATCACCCCGAAGACCAAGGGCACTGTCCGCAAGGCGGTCGACACCGCGCTCGGCCTGCTCGATAGCGGCCAGGCCCGCGTCGCCGAACGCCAGGCCGACGGCAATTGGCACGTGCATCAGTGGCTGAAGAAAGCCGTGCTGCTGTCGTTCCGGCTCAACGACATGAGTGTAATCCAAGGCGGCCCCGGCAAGGCGGTGTGGTGGGACAAGGTCGACAGCAAGTTCAAGGGCTGGACCGCCGCGCGCTTCCGCAAAGAAGGCTTCCGCGCCGTGCCCGGCAGCATCGTGCGCAAGTCAGCCTATATCGCGCCGGGCGTGGTGCTGATGCCGTCCTTCGTCAATCTCGGCGCCCGCGTCGATTCCGGCACCATGGTCGATGCCTGGGCGACGGTCGGCTCCTGCGCGCAGATCGGCAAGAACGTGCATCTGTCCGGCGGCGTCGGCATTGGCGGCGTGCTTGAGCCGCTGCAGGCCGGCCCGGTGGTGATCGAGGACAACTGCTTCATCGGCGCGCGCTCCGAAGTGGTCGAAGGCGTGGTCGTGCGCGAGGGCGCGGTGCTCGGCATGGGCGTCTATCTCGGGGCGTCGACCAAGATCGTCGACCGCGCCACCGGCAAGATCTACATCGGCGAAGTGCCGTCCTATTCCGTCGTGGTCTCCGGCACGATGCCGGGCAAGCCGTTCCCGAACGGCGAGCCGGGCCCGAACCTGTACTGCGCGGTCATCGTCAAGCGCGTCGACGAGAAGACGCGGAGCAAGACCAGCATTAATGAATTGCTGCGCGACTAAGGCGAATAACCATGACCGCCGATCCGCTTGCCATCGCCCGCGACCTGTTGCGCTGCCCGTCGGTGACGCCGGCGGAGGGCGGCGCGCTGGCGTTCATGGAAAAGACGCTTGCAGCGGCCGGCTTCACCGTACACCGCATGACCTTCAGCGAGCCGGGCGCCGAGGACGTCGAGAATTTCTACGCTCGCATCGGCACGAGCGGGCCGAACCTCGTCTTCGCCGGCCACACCGACGTGGTGCCGCCAGGCGACGAGAGCGCCTGGAAGCATCCGCCTTTCGCCAGCGAAATCGACGGCGACATGCTGTACGGCCGCGGCGCGGTCGACATGAAGGGCGGCATCGCCTGCATGATGGCCGCCGCGCTCGATCACATCGCCGCCCATGGCGGCAAGCCCAAGGGCTCGATCTCGTTCCTGATCACCGGCGACGAAGAAGGCATCGCCGTCAACGGCACGCCGAAGCTGCTGCAATGGTGCGCCGAGCACGGCGAGAAATTCGACCACTGTCTGCTCGGCGAGCCGAGCAATGTCACTGAGTTGGGCGACACCATCAAGATCGGCCGGCGCGGCTCGCTCAACGGCCACCTGATCGTCACCGGCAAGCAAGGCCACGTCGCCTATCCCGACCGCGCCATCAACCCGGTACGCGGCCTCGTCAAGTTGATCGAGGCGATCCAGTCGCAGCCGCTCGACAACGGCAACGAGAATTTCCCGCCGTCCAATCTCGAATTCGTCTCGGTCGATGTCGGCAACAAGACTGTCAATCTCATTCCCGGCGAAGCGCGTGCGATGTTCAACATCCGCTTCAACGATTTCCACACGCTCGATTCTCTGAAGGCGTTGCTGCAGCATCGGACCGAGAAAGCCGCCGGTGGCAAGATCAAGTTCGAGTTAAAATTCCAGCCGTCGAACGCCGGCGTGTTCGTCACCAAGCCGGGCCCATTCACCGATATGGTGTCTGGCGCGGTCGCGTCGGTGACCGGCCGCACGCCGACATTATCGACCACCGGCGGCACCTCGGATGCGCGTTTCATCACGCATTATTGCCCGGTGGTGGAATTCGGCCTGGTCGGCCAGACCATGCATCAGGTCGACGAGCGCGTGCCGGTCGCTGAGTTGACCGCGCTGACGGCGATCTATCGCACGATCATCGATACGTATTTCGCCTAATAATCCACCCGCATCAGATACAGCCCGTCCGGCGGCGCGACCTGGCCGCAGGCGGCGCGATCGCGCGCTTCAAGCGCGCGCGTCAGATCGTCGGCCGTCCAGGAGCCCGGCCCGGTGAGGCCGGTATTGACCAGCGAGCCGACCATCGAGCGCACCTGATTGTGCAGGAACGAGCGCGCCGAGGCGAAGACATGCACCTCCTCGCCGACCCGCACGACGTCGAGCTGATCGAGCGTCTTGTCCGGCGACTTGGCCTGGCATTCGGTCGAGCGGAACGTCGTGAAATCGAATTTGCCGACGAGGCGCTGCGCGGCGGCGTGCATTGCCTCAGCATCGAGCGGCCGCACCACGCGCCAGGCATATTTGCGATCGAAGGTGAGATCAGGGCGGCGATTGACGATGCGATAGAAATAATGCCGCTTCACCGCCGACATGCGGGCGTTGAAATCGCCGGCGGCGCGCTCGGCCTTCAGCACCGCCACCGGATGCGGCCGCATATGGGCGTTGAGCGCGTCGCGCACCGTGTCGGTTTCCCATTCTTTGCCGAGTTCGACGCTCGCCACCTGGCCACGCGCGTGCACGCCGGCGTCGGTGCGGCCGGCGCCCTGCACCGGCACGGTTTCGCCGGTCAGCGCCGTCACCGCCTTGGTCAGCACGCCCTGCACTGTGATCTGGTCGGCCTGGCTCTGCCAGCCGCAGAACGGCGCGCCGTCATATTCGATGGTCAGTTTGTAGCGCGGCACGATTGATCCACCTCAAAACCGCCACGAGCGGCACTACTACTATGTCGATGAAATCGAGGAATTCGTCCATGAAAAGCGCATTCAAGCAGCAAATCATCGACCTGCTCAACGGCGATCGTATCATGACCATCGCCACCAATCGCGCTGACGGCTGGCCGCAGGCGACCGTGGTCGGCTACGCCAATGACGGCCTCATCGTTTATTGTCTGGTGGCGCGCGACAGCCAGAAGTTCGCCAACATCACGCGCGATCCGCGCGTGTCGCTGACTATCGCCAAGGACGTGTCGCAACCGCTGATGATCCGCGGCCTGTCGATCGCGGCGCATGTCGAGATCAGCTACGACCAGGGCGAGATCGATCATGTGTCTGAGATTCTGCTCAAACGCTGTCCCGAATACAAAGTAATGCCGCGGCCCGACCCCAAGGCCGTGCCGTTGCTGCGGATCACGCCGGAAGTCATTTCCATTCTCGACTACTCGAAGGGCTTCGGCCACAGCGATCTGGTCACGGTCACCGACAGCGATCTCGCCGACTTCGTCGAGGCGCGCCGGCATCATTGGGCGAGCTTCCACGCGGCCTGACCGCGACCGACGCAACCGGCCCCTGCCCACGCCTTCAACCTGCATCGAAAGCCGTCGGATAGCGCACGCGTCCGCTTGACGGTGCCGCTTCGTTCAGCCGCAAGGCCATGAAGTGCGCGCCCGCATATGTCGACAGGTAGCCGGACGCCGCCTCGACGCTAAAGCCGAACCGCCGATAATAAACCGTGTCGCCCAGCACGAAAACGATGCTCTCGCCTAGTGCCCGCAACTGCGTCAGACCCTCGCGCGTCAGCGCGGAGCCGATGCCACGGCGTTGCTGCGCCGGATCGACGGCGAGCGGCGCCAGCGCGATGCCCTTGTATTCATCACGAGGCGTCTCGATCCACAGGCGCGGCCAGGCGACATAGCCGACAATTCTCTCGCCATCGAGCGCGACCAGCGACAGCACCAGATCGGCATTGGCGTGCAAACGCTCGACCAACTGGCCCTCCTCCGGACCGGCGAAGGCCGCGTCCAGAAGGCGGCGAATAGCCGGTTTATCGCCCGCGCGTTCGGGACGAATGACGATGGGAGAACCTGTGCTCATGCGAGCAGCGTGCCGGCCTTGACCGGCGTGCCGCGCAGGAAGTCGTCCGCCTGCATCGGCTGCTTGCCGGCGCGCTGGATCAGGACGAGACGAACGGCGCCGTCGCCGCAGGCGACGGTGAGTTTGTCGTCAAGGGTCGTGCCGGGCGCACCGCTGCCCTCGCCGCGCGTCGAGTGCAGCGCCTTCACCCGGACGCCGTCGAGTTCGAACCAGGCGCCGGGAAACGGCGACAGACCGCGGCAATGGTTGTGAACCTCGCTCGCCGCTTTGGTCCAGTCGATGCGCGTTTCGGATTTGGAAATCTTCTCCGCATAAGTGACACCGGCCGCCGGCTGCGGCGTCAGCGACAGCGCGCCGCGCTCCGCCGCCGCCAAGGCCACCGGCATCAATCGGGCGCCCAGTTCGGCCAGCGCGTCGTGCAACTGGCCGGCGGTCATGTCCGGCAGAATCGGCAGCGGCTCGCGCATCGCCATGGCGCCGGTGTCGAGACCTTCGTCCATCTGCATGATGGTGACGCCGGACTCTCTGTCGCCCGCCATCACCGCGCGGTTGATCGGCGCGGCGCCGCGCCAGCGCGGCAGCAAAGAGGCATGGACGTTGAAACAGCCGCGCTTTGGTGCTTCCAGCACGGCCTTCGGCAGGATCAGGCCATAGGCGACCACCACCGCCGCGTCGGCGTTATGCGCGCGGAATTCCGCCTGCGCCGCCTCGTCGCGCAAGGTCTTCGGCGTCAGCACCGGCAGCGAAAGCCTGCGCGCCTCGCGCTCGACCGGCGTCACCTGCAACTCCATGCCGCGGCCGGCCGGCTTCGGCGCGCGGGTATAGACGGCCGCGATGTCATGGCCGGCGGCGACTAGCGCCAGCAAACTCGGCACCGCGAAATCGGGCGTGCCCATGAAAATGAGGCGAAGGGGCATTTGAATTCCGGAGATTTAAGCAGTCAGGATCAAGCTGAACGGATTGCGTGTCGCCTGCCCGGCTTTTGCTTTGCTGGCTCTTTACGTCTCACCGGCCACTTCAGTTCCTGACGCAGGAGTGCCAGAGCCTCGTCCGCCGCGCTATGGCCATGGGCGCGCGCACGCCGCTCAATGTCCCGCCTCAGCTTCGGCCCGATATCGCGAATAAATAGGTAAGCCATTTAGAAAGTATACATCGCGACTACTGCTTTTTCTACGCCTCAGCCGATATGATGCGACGGCTCCTTGTCCTTGGCCAGCGCCGGGCTGACGCCTTTCTTGGCGGCCTTGGTGAATTTCTTCATCACCATGGCGCGCTTCAGCTTGGAAATGTGGTCGATGAACAAGACGCCGTTGATGTGGTCGATCTCGTGCTGCAGGCAGGTGGCGAGCAAGCCTTCGGCGTCGAGCTCGTGCGGCTTGAAGTCCATGTCGAGATATTTGACCTTCACCGCCGCCGGCCGTTCGACCTCCTCGTAATATTCCGGGATCGACAGGCAGCCTTCCTCATAGGTCGAAGTGTCGTCCGCGGACCAGACGATCTCCGGGTTGAGGAACACCAGCGGCTCCGGCGGCTCGTCCTTCTTGGCGAGGTCCATGGTGACGACCCGCTGCGCCACGCCGATCTGGATGGCCGCGAGCCCGATGCCGGGCGCCTCGTACATGGTCGCGAACATGTCGTCGACCAGCGTGCGCAAGGCCGCATCGACAGCCTTGACCGGCTCGGAGATGAGCCGCAGCCGTTTGTCGGGGATGATGAGGATATCGCGGATCGCCATGGCCGCGATGTAAGGGCTGGCGCGAGCGGGGTCAATGCGGGTTTTCGCCCCTTTCGGGCCCCGTTTCAGGCCCCATTCCAGGGCCCTTGAGCGGCGCGGCCAACCGCCCTACCGTTCGCCCTTCGTTCGCACCCGCCGCCCGAATCACGATAGAAACGGCCCATGCTGGAAAATCTCCGCCTCCACGACCTCAACGACCTGCTGCTGCCGCAAAACCTGCCGCTGGTGATCGGCCTGGCCATCGGTCTGCTGCTGATCATCGGGCTGGTGACCGTGATCGCGCTGCTGGTGC
>JAQSCR010000386.1:0-6345 GCA_029945495.1 Pseudolabrys sp.
ATTCGCAAAAGTGCCTCCGCAGACGGGATGCGAATGTTAGAATCGGACCACTAGACGGCCTCCGACAGCGCCACCGCCGCGGGCCCGACCACCCTGTTGCGGCCATGCCGCTTGGCCTCGTAGAGCGCGGCGTCGGCGACCTCGACCAGCGCCTGGCTATCGCTCTGTTCCGTCCGCGACACGATCCCCACGCCGATGCTGACCGACACGAAGCCCCATGGCGCACCGGCGTGCGCCATCAACATGTTCTCGACCCCTTGCCGCAAGCGCTCCGCGACCCGCATGGCGGCTGCGTAATCGGCACCTTGAAGCAGAACCGCGAACTCTTCGCCGCCGTAGCGCGCGGCGAAATCCGACCGGCGGACGCGGCCGGCGATCCGGTGGAATGACGGCGGCAGCTCGGCCGCGACGGTTGCCGCCGCCGGCTCCGAGCGCGCCCGGGTCGCCGCCATCAAAACGCCGCTCACCTTGCGCAGGCAAGTGTCGCCTTGCACATGGCCGTAGTGATCGTTGAACTTCTTGAAAAAATCGACGTCGATCATCAGGACGGCGATCGGCTGGCCCAACTTGGCGGCAAGTTTCCACTCGGCACCGAGGCGCTCGTTGAACGTGCGGCGATTGGGAAGCCCGGTCAGCGCGTCGATCTGCGCAAGTTCGCGCAGCTGATCGTTGGCGTCGTGCAACTCCTGCGCGCGCGCATTCAACTGCCCGGCCATGTCGTCCATCGCGACAGCGAGCGGCACAAACTCGGCCGCCCAAGGCAACGCCGTCGCATGCGTTTCGCTTTCGCCGCGGCCGATGCGCGCGGCCGTCTGCGCCAGCGCCAGAATTGGCCGAACCAACAGCCGCTCACCGCCGAACCAGATACCCAGCAGCGCGAAAGCGACGATAGCGCCAAGCTCTGCAAATGCCGCCCACATCTCGCGATTGACGCGGGTCAGAACCGTCTTCTCGTCGAAACCGACTGCGAAGCGGGCCTGTGTGCCGGGCAATTTGACATAGCCGAAGATGCGGCGAACGCCGTCAAGCGCGGGCTCGACGATAAAGCCTTCGGGTTGTGCCAGCATGGCCTGAATGAGCGGGTGGTCCTTGAATTCCCGGCCGACCAGGTCGTCGCCGTTCGGATATTGGGCAAGGACGGTGCCGGCGCCGTCGATCATAAGCATGGAACCGGTCGGTGGAACGACGGTTTTTGCGACGTGCTCGAACCAATTGAGGTCGAGCAGGCCGAGCACGACCGCGGTGGTTGCGCCGTTCACGTCACGCTGGGCGAGCGATGTCGTGATCGCCGGGGACTTGATGCGGGCGCCCACGATATAGTCGCTGACAAAGAAATCTGTGCCATCGATCACCGCGGTGAAATGCGCGCGTTTGGAAATATCCAAGCCGATCGCTCCGGGAAAACTGGAGCAGACGATTTTTCCCTGAAGATCGACCACCGACAACGTCTTGATCCACGGGATCGGCTTGGCGATCGTTGCCAGGAACAGATTGCATTTCTCGTTGGAGGCATCGAAAGTCGTGCGCGCGCTCGCGATCGTCTGCAGCAGCGCACGCGCGGAAACAATCACCTCGTTCTGCGCGGCGGCCCCTTGGCGCGCAACAACGAGCGCCTGCTGTTGGGCGGCTTCGATTCGCTCGCTGCGATCCAGCTCCTCGCTGTAGATTCGTTCCGCGAGCAGCGGTACAACGGCGATGACCGCCAGGACCATCAACCGCACACGGACGCTGAGCGTGCGTTTCGGCGCAACAATTCCCGGATTTGGCGGCTGGTGGCTGGCACTCAGCATGTTAGCTTCCGATCCTGTAAATCACCTACGCGATGTGTGTTTAAGAGGCGTTACGACAAATAACTAAGAATTTAGCTACGAGTTGTCGCACGAATTGCTTTACCATCACGGCCGCCATGAACGCCGCCGAGGGATAGATCGCGGCCGGCCGGGTCGATCACGTCGACAACCTATCCGGGCCTCAGCACGCGGCGGATCGCCTCCAATACTTCCCCGTGTTGATACGGCTTTTCCAGGACCGGCACCTGCGGATATCGCGACGTCATCATCGGTTCGGCGTGCATGCCGGTGAGGAATACGAACGGTGTCTTCTGTACGGTCAGGGCGTCGGCAATCGAAAGGCTGGTGCGGGTCGCGCCGCCGAGATTGATGTCGAGCACGCCGAGATCGAACCGGCTGCCGTCGCGCAGCGCCTGCAACGTTTCATCGGCATCGGTGAAGCATGTGACCGAGGCGGCTGCCGCGGATTGGAGAAGCTGCTCCAGATCGAGCGCGATGAGGAACTCGTCCTCCAGCACCAGGCAGTGCGAACCGGCAAGCAAAGGCTCAATTTTTGACAAGGGAGCGGTTCTCCAAGTTCCCTATTGGAACTTTCCCTTGTGCAATGGATTTTACCTATCGGCATTCAAATAAGACATAGAAGGCAATTTATTTTGCGGAATACGGGTTCCCCCGCAGCGGCTCGTACCGTCGCACGCAGGACAGAGGATGTGGGCGGATGATCGTCGGAAACGGACGGCCGCGCGGGCAGTTCACGCCATGCGAACAGTGCCCGTTGCGCGCACTGCCGTGCCTGCGCGAGTTCACGGCGGAGGAACTTGCCTTCGTCAAACAATTCAAGATCGACGAGTTGCACGTCGATGCCGGCGCCAGCTTCTTGCGCCAGGGCGCGCGCGCCGATCACCTCTATACGGTGCTGAGCGGCTGGGCGTTCCGCTACAAGATGCTGGACGACGGCCGCCGACAGATTCTCAATTTCGCGCTACCCGCCGACATGGTCGGGTTGCAGGGCACGCTGATGCACGAGATGGAGCATTCGGTCGAGGCGCTGACGCCGCTGACCTTATGCGTTTTTCCGCGTTCCAAATTGTACGATCTCTATAGCCAGTTTCCGTCGCTCGCCTTCGACATCACCTGGCTGGCGGCGCGCGAGGAACAGCTGATCGACGAGCATCTGGTCAGCCTCGGCCGCCGCACCGCGCTGGAGCGTACCGCCTTTCTACTGTTGCATCTGTTCGAGCGCGCGCGCGAATTGAATCTGGTGAAGGACAACGCCATCCAGTTTCCGTTTACGCAGCAGCATCTTGCCGACGCGCTCGGCATGTCGCTGGTGCACACCAACAAGACGCTGAAGCGGCTGATGGCGTCGAAAGCGGTGAGCTGGAAAGGCCGCGTGTTCGCGGTGCTCGACCGGCACTTGCTGGAGCAGGTTGCCGGCGACGAGGTGCCGAAGCGCCGGCCTCGGCCGTTTATTTAGCTCATTGGTCATGGCCGGGCTTGACCCGGCCATCCCGCTTAGGAGAGTAAGATTGTGCAGTCCTCATCGGGATCGCCGGGTCAAGCCCGGCGATGACAATATAATGACCGCCACAGCCGCACTCGTATCCGTCCGCGCGCAGATTGCGCGCGCCTGCAAGGACGCCAACCGGAACTCCGCCGAGGTGACGCTGGTGGCGGTGTCGAAGACGTTTGTCGCCGAGGCGATCGAGCCGGTGATCGAGGCCGGCCAGCGCGTGTTCGGCGAAAACCGCGTGCAGGAAGCCAAGGGCAAATGGCCGGCGCTGATGCAAAAGCATCCCGGTATCGAACTGCATCTGATCGGGCCGCTGCAATCCAACAAGGCCAAGGAAGCGGTGGCGCTATTCGACGCCATTCACTCCGTGGATCGGGATAGCCTGTGCGAGGCGCTGGCGAAGGAGATCGCCGCGCAGAAGCGCGCGCCGCTTTTATTCGCGCAGATCAATACCGGCGCCGAGCCGCAGAAGGCCGGCGTGCTGCCGGAGGCAGCCGATGCTTTCCTGAAGAAATGCGCCGATGTGCACGGCTTGAAGATTTCCGGCCTGATGTGCATTCCGCCGGCGGAGGAAGCGCCGGGCCCGCATTTCGCCCTCACCGCCAAGATCGCGCGGCGCAATGGGTTGAAGCTTTTGTCGATGGGCATGAGTGCCGATTTCGCCGACGCCATTCTGCTTGGCGCTACCCATGTGCGCGTCGGTTCGGCAATCTTCGGCGGGAGATAACAATGAACAGCAATCCCGAATTCGAACGCTGGCAGCAACGCTTCGGTGAGCCCGGCTATTTGTTCGGCACGGAGCCCAACGCGTTTCTGAAATCGCAGGCGGCGCTGCTGTGCCAAGGCGAGCGCGCGCTGGCGCTCGCCGACGGCGAGGGCCGCAACGGCGTGTTCATGGCCGAGCAGGGGCTCGACGTGCTGTCGCTCGATTTTTCGCCGGTAGCGCAGGACAAGGTGCGGAAGCTTGCCGCCGCGCGCGGCGTTACCTTGCGCGTCGAACAAGCCGATGTCGTCAACTGGAATTATCCGGCCGATACTTACGATGTGGTGGCGGGGATATTCTTTCAGTTCGCCGCGCCGGCGGAGCGGGCCAAAATCTTCGCCGGCATCAAGCGGACGCTCAAGCCGGGCGGCTTGCTGCTGATCGAGGGCTATGGTCGCAAGCAGCCGGAGTACAAGACCGGCGGGCCGTCGAAAGTCGAGAATCTCTATACTCGCGAGATGCTCGAGGCCGCCTTCGGCGATTTCGCCGAGCTCGATATTCGCGAGCACGACAGCGTCATCGAGGAAGGCGCTGGCCACGGCGGCCTATCGGCGCTGATCGATCTGGTCGGACGTAAATAGCTACCGGAAGCGCGACGGCAGCATTGGCGATTGGTTCGGCGACTTCGGCGCTTCGCCCAGGCTGGCGTCGAGCGGCTTCTTCAGCAGGCCGGAGCGCAAGCCGTCGGACCGCGCCGGCGCGGCCGGCGGCGGCGGAGCGTAGGCGGGGGCCGACTGCGCAGGCGCATACATCGCGGCGCCTTGCGACGGGGCCGGAGTGTAAGCCGGAGCATAGGCCGCCGGTTGCGCCGGCTGCAGCGTGGGTGAATCGAACGACGGCGCGTCGTCGTAAGTGTCCTCGCTCATGCGGTGGCTCATGCTGGCCGAGCGCCAGCGCTCGATCACCGTGGTCAGCAGATCGCGATTCATGTTGGTGCCGGCATCCGAGCGCGTATTGCCGGAAGCCTCGCTGTTCGGCCGCTTGTCGGCGGCCAGTTCGGCAAAGCGCATGCGCGTCGGCAGCGCCACGCCCGAGCCGAAGGTGAAGACTTCGCGGGTGCCGAGCGAGGGAATGAACGACAAGAGATTGGCGGCGGCGTCCGACACGGCGGAACGGATCAGCTTCTGGTCGCCTTCGTTCGACAGCCGCATGACGAACAAGGTCGAGCACTGCGAGATGATGGTGGAGTCGATTTCCGCCAGGCGCTGCGTCACCAGGCCGAGGAACACGCCGTATTTGCGGCCTTCCTTGGCGATGCGCGACAGCGCGCGCTTGGTCGGGCCAAAGCCGACCTTCTTGTCGGCGGGCGCGTAGCGATGCGCTTCTTCGCAAACGAACAGCAAAGGCGCGACGCCGTCGCTCCACAGGCCGAAGTCGAAGGCCATGCGGCACAGCACCGAGACGACCGAGTCGACGACTTCGGCCGGGAAGCCGGCGAGCTGCATGATGGTCATCGGCTTGCCGTCGGGCGGCAGGCGGAACAGCGCACTGAGAATTTCCGCCATCGTGTCGCCGCCGATATTGGCGTTCTCGAACATGAAAGCGTAGCGCGGATGATTGCGGAAGGTCTGAATGCGGCCGATCAGCTTGTGGTAGAGCGCCGCGCGCGAGCGGTTCTCCAGCTTGCCCATGCGCTCGTCGAGCAGGTTGATCAGATCCTCGATGCGGTAGGGCACCGGCGTATCGGCGGTGAAACCTGAATCTTTCGGATCGCGCTTCTTGGCCAGCAGGCGATCGTTGGCGCCGTTGGCGCCGTTGCGATATTGCAGATAGGCGCCCTTGGCGAGCGGAATGACTTCCGAGAGGATTTCGACTTCCTCCTCGACGCCGGGCCGGCCGCCGAAGAAAGCGTCGATGGTCTCTTCGAAATTGAACAGCCAGAACGGCAGCCGCAGATTGCGCGGATTGAGCACGTTGGCCTTGTCGCCGAAGCAGCGGCCGTATTCGTTGTGCGGGTCGACCAGGAACACGCGCAGGTTCGGGCGGGTATCGAGAATTTTCTGCAGGATGATGGCGACGCCGCTCGACTTGCCGACGCCGGTGGCGCCGAGAATGGCGAAGTGGCGGCTCACCAGATTGTCGATGTCGATGTGCACACCGATATTCATGTTCTGCTGCAGGTCGCCAATATGGGCGTGGTCGGCGTCGGCGCCGCCATAGACCAGGCGCAACTCGCGCTCGCCGAGCATGGCGGCGGTATCGCCGATGTTCGGATATTCGGTGACGCCGCGCTGGAATTGCGGTGCGCCGGTTTGGCGCGACAGCAGTTCGCCGATCAG
>JAQSCR010000386.1:6355-16500 GCA_029945495.1 Pseudolabrys sp.
ACCTTGCGATAGGACGTGCCGCCGCCGGCGGTGACGATGGCTTGTTCGCCGACGTCGGTGATCAGGCCGATGATGACGGACTTGAGCGTCGACAGGCCCATGAACTTGCCGACCGTCGGGCTCTCGCCGCCCGCCGGACGTCCGGTGAGATCGACGCTGGCCTGTGAGCCGTTAACGCCAATGACGCGGCCGATCGACTGCGGAACGGCGGAAATGGGAGTGTCCAGCACGTGCATTATCCTTGAATCGCCCCGGCGCTGCTTCATAGGGAATGTCGCGCGCCACTGACACAAATAGCATCGGGCAATTCTTGGATTGTTAATTTGGAATATATCGGCGCCGAACACGCTCACCATGCTTAAAGATCGGTAGCTCCGCTGGCGGCGATTTTTAACGCTTACTCAACCACGATCCTGGTGCGCGGTCCGAGACGCTCCAGCAATCGGCGCAAGGTATCGAGACGAAGCGCGACGCAGCCGGCGGTGGGGGCGAACTGCGGCCGCGCCGCGTGAATGAATACCGCGCTACCCCGTCCGGCGATGCGCGGCCGGGTGTTGTGGTCGAGCTCGATGATGAAATCGTACAGATGATCGGCGCGTGCCAGCCGGTCGGCATTCGAACCGGCCGGCACCTTGATCGGCTGGTTGTAGTGACGGTCGCGCGGGTCCTCGCACCAGCCGTCATCTGGCTTGATGCGGTAGACCGGCAAGCCCGTTGCCGGCACCCGGTGCCTGTCGGCCCGCCACCATAGCCGCCGCAGCCAAAAGGCGCCGCGCGGGGTGCCGCCATCGCCTTCCCGCTTATTGGCCTTGATGCCGCCGCGGCCGAGCGCCACCGGCAGCGCCAACGGCCCGGCCACCAGCCAGCCCTGGCTCGGATTGCCCGGCCGGCGGCGGACCGTGATGCGCGACAGTGTCTTTATTCGCATGGCCTGCAAAACCCGTCCGGACCGCCCCGATTGGCCGTAAATACCAGCTCACGCTTCTCTTTTAGCCTTGAATGTTCTACTTCGCGACGGGCGAGCGCGCCAAAATCCCCATCTGCGATCGATTCTGGGGTGGAAGTCGTTTTCCCAAAAGACCCAGCGCCGGTATGATAGGCGGGAGCGGGCGATGGGATTCGTGGCTAGAGCCGGGAGCTTTGGCAGGGTGCTTCGGCTCCCGTAACAGGACTTTCAGGCATGCCGACCAAGCGGACAATTTTGATTGTCGACGACGACACCGAACTGCGCGAGGCGCTGATCGAGCAATTGGCCTTGCACGAGGAGTTCGACACCGTCGCGGCCGATTCCGGCACCAAAGGGGTGCAGGCGGCCAAGACCGGGCAGATCGATCTGGTGCTGATGGATGTCGGTCTGCCGGATGTCGACGGCCGCGAGGCGGTGCGCATCTTGCGCAAGAACGGCTTCAAGGCGCCGATCATCATGTTGACCGGCCACGATACCGACAGCGACACGATTCTCGGGCTGGAATCCGGCGCCAACGATTACGTCACCAAGCCATTCCGCTTCGCCGTGCTGCTGGCGCGCATCCGCGCGCAGCTGCGCCAGCACGAAGCCAGCGAAGACGCGGTGTTCGCGATCGGCCCTTACACGTTTCAGCCGAGTTCGAAACTGCTACTCAATCCGAAAGGCAGCAAGGTGAGGCTGACCGAGAAGGAAACCGCGATTCTGCGCTATCTCTATCGCGCCGGGCAGAAAGCGGTGTCGCGCGAAACCTTGCTGCAGGAAGTGTGGGGCTACAATTCCGGGGTCACCACCCATACGCTGGAAACCCACATCTACCGGCTGCGGCAGAAGGTGGAAAAAGATGCCGCGGCGCCGTCGATCCTGGTGACGGAAGCCGGCGGCTACAAGCTGATGCCGTGAGCGCGGTATTCGAGCCTTTACTCTGGTCATTCCGGGGCGCACCCATAAGCGCGCTCACGCGCGTCTTCGACGCGCTATGGGTGCGAACCCGGAATCCAGAAACAGACATTGTGCCTGCTGCTGGATTCCGGGTCCACGCGCAAGTGCGCGTGTCCCGGAATGACGGTTGAGCATGGGCCTCGACGACGACATTGCCTTTTTCGAACAAGTGCCGATCTTCGCGGCGCTCGATAGACAGGCGTTGCAGATTCTCGCGATCGGCGCGGAAACCAAGCAGCTGCAGAGCGGCGCGGTTTTGTTCTACGCCGGCGAACTCGCCGATGGCGGCTATATCGTGCAGGACGGCTCGCTGCGGCTCGATCCCGGCACCTTCACCGAAGGCAATGAAGTCATCGCCGGACCCGGCATGCTGATTGGCGAATTGGCGCTGCTCACCGACATGGTGTGTCAGGCCACCGCGATCGCCAAAGAGCCGACGACGGTGATCCGGATTTCACGCAGCCTGTTTCGCAAAATGCTGGAAGGCTATCCGGCCGCGGCCGTGACCTTGCGCGACATCATGGCCAAAAGGCTGGAAGGCTGGCAGCGCGAGCTCAATAGCGTGAAGACGGCGATGGAGAAGGGCGCGAAGTAGTTTCTGTTGTCCCCATCCGACATCGGGTTTTCCCGATGTCGGCAAATTTGAATCCTCATGTCGGCTATAGCCGACTTGAGATAGCGGGGACCCATACGCCGTGCCGTTTCCGCCTAGGGCGCGGACTCAACAAGAACATTTGAGCCACATCTACTCCAGCGTTCGGAACGCGAATGAATATGTGAGCCCGTTGCGGGTGATCACGCGGACTCGAGCCCCAATTTGCTTGGCCAGCGACCTAATAAGTTTGGTGCCGATGCCTTGCGATTTAATGGGTAATGTGAGGCCTCGACCATTATCTGAAATAGTAAGTATGCCTTGTTCGCCACGCCTGCGGAATCGGATCACAATCTGCCCCGCTTGACCTGGCAAAAATGCATACTTGGCTGCGTTCGTCACAACCTCATTGACGATGAGGCCGAGCGGGACCGCCAGGTCGATATGCAACTCGGCTGCCTGTAGCTCACGGAGTATGGCAATTTTTCTTTCAGCAAGGAGGGACAGTTCAAGACTGGCGCAGATATCTTCGATGTAGGATTCTATGTTGACCCGATCAAACATATCCTTGCGGTACAAGTGCTCATGCAGGAACGCGATGGTGTGTATGCGGTCGATGGCACGCTCAAAATCCTGCTCGGCGCCGGGGTCTTTCTGCCGCGCTCCCTTCAGCCTCAGCATCGAAATGATCATGCTTAGATGATTCTTCGTACGGTGGCTCAGTTCGCTGAGAAGCAAACTCTGTTTCTCAAGTAACTTGTCGCGCTCCTCCTCGATGCGACGACGATCGGTTATGTCAAAGCAAGCGCCAAGCATGTAGGCAGGATTGCCCTCTGCATCTCGGATGAGAGCGCTACGGTCATAAATCCAGCGCACGGAATCGCCAACTACGGCACGAAACTGGTAGTCGGCGTCCGTGCCCTTCTCGATGCAAGCGCTGATTGCCGTCCAAACTGCGGCGCGATCGTCGGGGTGCGCAAGAGCAAGAAATTCCTTGGAGTTCGTGGGGGCATCTTCCCGCTTAATGCCGTACACATCGCAAAGCGCGTCGTCCCATTCGACGATGTCGTCGGCTATGCTCCAACGCCAGGTGCCCGCTCGGGAAGCCTTCAGTGCAGCGACCAGCCGTTCGTGTTCGGCTTGCGCAAAATCAACCGAGTCGGGTGGCGGGAATTGTAAAGGTTCGCGCACGTTCGGCTTTCTTGAAGGGGGTTCCCCGGATGGCCCCTAAACCTGCGTGAATACTGGCACTGTCCCGGCCTTCCTTCAAGACAAACGCGAGGTGCGAACCGCTGCCAAATGCTCACGCGCTGGCTGCCACTGATATCTCCTTGTGGCACTTCGCTGCGTTCGCCGCCTGCAAACTCCAGGACGCTATTGCCCATTGCCAACTTTGGTGGTTATGGGTCCCCCGCTATCTCAAGTCGGCTATAGCCGACTTGAGCATTCAAATTTGCAGACATCGGGAAAACCCGTGTCGGATGGGGACGACAGCATGACTAGATTTCCACCGTCGCCGTTACCGGCACGTGGTCGGACGGGCGCTCGGCGCCGCGCAGATCCTTGGCGATCTTGATCTTGGAAACCTGGTCGGCGAGCGCGTCCGAGGTCCAAACATGATCGAGCCTGCGGCCGCGGTCGGAGCTGCGCCAGTTTTCCATCGCGCGATAGCTCCACCACGTATAGATTTTTTCCGGCTCAGGCGTCAGCACGCGCATGGTGTCGATCCACTGGCCGGCATTGCGCGCGGCATTGAGCTTCTCGCATTCGATCGGCGTGTGCGACACCACCTTCAGCATCTGCTTGTGGCTCCAGACGTCATGCTCGAGCGGCGCGACGTTGAGATCGCCGACCAGAATGGCGCGCTGTTTTTTGCCCGGACGCAAGCCTGAGTGCGCCGTCATTTCGTCGAGGAAGTCGAGCTTGTGCTTGAATTTCTCATTGACCCGCGGATCGGGCTCGTCGCCGCCGGCCGGCACGTAGAAATTATGAATGGTCAGCGGATCGCGCAATCCGGCCTTCTCGCCGAGCACCACCGAGACATGGCGGCAATCGGTCTTGCCGCAGAAATTCTGGATGTTGAAACTTTCGAACGGCACGCGCGATACCACGGCGACGCCGTGATAGCCCTTCTGCCCGCTGAGAGCGGTGTGTTCGTAACCGAGCTTCTGGAAGCGCTTGAGCGGGAAGGCATCGTCGGGGCACTTGGTTTCCTGCAGGCAGAGCACGTCGGGGCGCGCGCTCTTGAGAAACTTGGCGACCAGATCGATGCGCAGGCGGACGGAGTTGATATTCCAGGTGGCGATTTTCAGGGACATGGAAGTTCGTCTAGCACGGCATCGCGGGATGCGCACCGATCCACAGCCAAGGCCGGGAGCGATGCGCACACCCTAATTAAGGCAGCTCAATAGACTTGCAATGCCAGCACGCCGCCGGGGCCGATCATTAGTCCCCATGTTTCGTCGGCGCCGACTTCGACTTCCTCGTTTTGCGCGGGCTTGCCGGGCGGCTTGATCGAATACTTGTATTTGCCGGGCGCCAGATCGAGCGTCGGCCCGTCCGGCGCCTTGGTGCCGGCGCCGCCCGCGACCTTGATCGTCCGGCCGTTGAACGTGATCGCCGACTCGGCGGGCAGGATGTTGCCGAATATAATTTTGGTCTGGCCCGGCTTCGGCATGATGCCGGCCTTCTTGACCGCTTCCGGATCCTTCGCCGTGAGGAGCACGGTGGTTTCGCCGTCCTTGCGGCCGAGCTTGAGCAGCGCGGGACCTTCGGTGGAGGAGAACGCGATGACCGCGCTATCCGGCGCGACGATGGCGCCTTTTGTTTCTTCCTTCCAGTTGAGCTTGCCGAGTTCGCGGCGATAGAAGCCGAGTACGTCGGCGAGCGCGAGCGGCACGTTGGCATTGAGTTCGCGACGGAACGGCGTCTTGCTGCCGACCGACATCGTGTGGCGCTTGGGCATTGGCAAGCCGCCGCTCTCCTCGACGATAAGATCGTCTTCCGTCGCCGCTTGCGAGGGTGCATCGGCGGTGGCGGTCTTGCCCGCCGGCGCGGTATCCGACTTTGCCGACTTGGCACCTTCCAGCGCCGAACCCTCGGCGCTGACATTGGTCTTGGCGCCCATCTTCATGATGGTCAACGCGACGGTCTTGCGCGCTTTCGAGAAGTTGAGCACGACCATATTGGCGTTGTTGATGACCGAGGACTGCGAACTCCAGCCCTGCTGCTTCATGGTCGCGCGGTAGAAATCGGCGACCGACTTGGGGCTGGACGGGCTGCTGAATTCGAGCTTGCCGTCGTCGCCATCGAATTCGATGTCCTCCGCGTTCTCCGGCACCGGAAGCGGCGCGGTGTTGCCGGCGAGCGGACGCAAGGCTTCAGCGGGGTCAGCCTGCGCCATCTTCTGCGGCGCTTTCGCCGCCGGCATGGCGTCGGCGTCGCGCATCATCTGCTGCGCTTCCTTCAGCATCGCACCGATCGAATCGTCTTTGCCCGCCGGCCCCGATGGCAGTGCCGGCGCGGCTTTCGGCGCGGCGACGGGAATCTGCTGCACGATGGTGGCGACGGCGAGGTCATATTTTCGGCTGATCTTGAGCACCGCCGAGCCTTCCGGCGGCGAATAATTGAGCACGGCCTCGTCGGGCGTGATCACCGCACCCTGCGCTTCCTCCTTCCAGTTCCGCGCGGCCAACTCGCGGCGATAGAACGCCAGCACCGTGGGAACGTCGGCGATCACGTGGGCATAGGCCTCGCGCGGCCGGCCGTCGGTGCCGCCCGAGCTCTTGGTCAGTTTAGGTCTGGGCAGGCCGAACACTGCCGTGTCGGCTTGAAGATCTTGAGAAAGTGCGAAAGGCGCGACCTTGATCTCGGCATTGGTCTTGTCGCCGGCGCGCTGCATCGACAGCATGATCGGCCGCTTGTTGCCGCGATCGTAATAGGCGGCGTTGCCATCGAGCTTTGCATTCGGCCATTTCGCGGTGGCATCAGTTGCCGACAAAGGTAGCCAGCCGGAATCGGCGAGCGCCTTGCTGTAGAAATCGCGCGCGGCGTCGACCGTGCCGGCGGTCGTCAGATTGAGGTAGGGCCGGTTTTCGTCGAACACGATGTCGGTGGCGTCGGCGGGAACCGGCGGCGCGAAGCGCAGCCGCGACGGCGAATAATAGACGGTGGTGACTTCGCTGGTCTTCTCGTTCTTGCCCGGTTGAATGGTGAAGGACACCGACAGGCCCTGCCCGCCCTTTTTGAAAGCCATCAAGGTCGAGTGTTGTTCCTCCAGAGGGGCGACATAAGGCTTCCAGCCGTCGGCGCCTAACAGTCTGACCAGCGCTTCCCGCGTATTGGCGAGCGTGCCGGCTACCGAATAGGCCGCCTTGTCGGCCGAGGACCGGCTGGCGTCGTCCTTGGCGCCGTCGAGGCGCGGCAGCTTGGCGACGTCGGCCAGCATTGCGCCGTGATTGTCGCTGTCGACATAGACCTGGTGCAGATCGGCTAGAATTCCGACTGGCCATTGCTTGAGCTCGACTTTGGACTTGCCAGCATCGGGCTTGGCGACGGCCAGCACCAGCGCCACCGACGGATCCTTGTCGGTGATGTAATGCGCATAAGCGCCGCGCTCGTGCACCGTGCCCGACGGGCCGCCGGCCGGCTGTTTGCCATTGGTCTTTTCCGACCACAGCGACCAGCCGCGCGCGCCGAGCTCCTGGCGATAGAAGGCAAGCGTCTTGTCGACCGGCTCCGCTGTGACGAGCGTCAGCAGCGCGCGCTCCGGCGAATATTCGATAGCGCTGGCATCCTTGGCGAAGGGCAGATCGGTCTTCAGCGGCAGCGCCGCGTATTGCACGCTGGTGGCGTTGTTCTGCGCCGGCGCGATGGAGATGAACACGCTCAGCGCCTGTGCGCCTTTCTTCAGCGACATCATCCGCATGTTCGGATCGGTGCTGTAAGCGGTATTCGGCGCGATGTATTTCTGCCAGCCGGCGGCGGCGAGCGTCTTGTCGATCGTGTCGGCGGTCTGCGCCACCGGGTTCGGCGAGGTGAAGATCGGGGTCGCCGCGCTGGCGAACACTTCTGTCGGTCCCGCGACGCGCGGCCGACGGCTGGCGTCGAACGCACCGCTGTCGTCCGCTTTGGATTCAGAGCAGCCGGCGGCGAGCATCGCGATGCAGGCGAAGGCGAGCATGAAGTGGCGCGAATTGCTGCGCCGGATCGAGCCAAACCGTTTATCGCCGCCCATGATTAAAATCCCCTTTTGCTTGATGATACCTGAAAAATCACAGCGTGCCGCGGCCGGGCTCCGAGACGGAGCCGGACGCGGCGCAAATCTTAGTCGCGCAACCCGGTCGGAAGGTTCAAGGAACGATGGAAAAACGCGTGCGCAAAATCAACCGATCGACTTTTCGTGTCGATCGCTTGGCTTTTCCGGGAAAAGAGGGGGAGCTTTAATTAGCGGTAGCGCGTGTAATCGATCTTGAACATCGCCGGATCGGGCGTCTTCGAGGTGTCCAGATTGTATACCGCTACCGTCGTGTCGTAGCCCTGCGGGTCGGTCACGGTCCACTGCTTGAGCTGCATGTCCTTGGCGTTGAACATGATCATCAGCCGGCTGGTGCCGACGATGCCGTTCTTCTCTTCCAGCACCGCGGTGACGAAGACGTCGTCGGCGTAAACCGCAGTCAGGCTGGAGTCCTTCATCAGGTCGACTTTATCGGCCAACAGAAAACGCAGCGGCGTCTGCGACAGCGGATATACGTCCTGCGTCGCCAGCTTGCGGTCACGCACCACCACCGACTGGCCGTCGGCGATCAATTCAATCGGCGAGGGATCGTCATATTCGAAGCGCACGCGGCCGGGCTTGGAAATATAGAAGTCGCCTTTGGTGCGGCTGCCGTCGGGGCCGACCTGAACGAACTTGCCGTTGAGCTGCTGCATGCTCGACAGGTAATTGTTGATCTTGGTGATGATGGTGCGCTGTTCGGCATTGAGCCCGCCGGAGGCGGAGCCAGGCTTGCCGAGCAAAGCGGCGAAGGGATTGCTCGCCGGGGCTGGCGGCTGGTTCTGCGCCATCTGGGGCGCCGGGTTTGGAACCTGCGCGCGCGGCGCAGCGATCGAACCGGTGGTGCTCGGACCATTGGCGGAGGGCCGCGCCAAAGGCAGCGGGACACCCAGGTTGGTGCCTTGAGCCAGCACGGGCGCGGCCGTCAGGCAGGCGAGGAGAGTGGCGAGGAAAGGCACAAGGATCGCCGGTCCGCCGTTTCGCTGCTGCAATGCCGCCATCGCGTTCTCTGCCTCGTCCTGCACCCATTCTCCGGGTGATATCTAGGAACTGCCTGTGGCTATTTCGCGGCCCCGATCGTGTCGCCGATTTTGGGGTGATTCGCGAGGCCGGCGGTATCAATAATAGTCGTCAGTAACGGTCGTCAGTAGCGGTCATCCTGCGGATTTTCCGGGATCAGGATTTCACGTTTTCCGGCGTGGTTGGGCTGGCCGATAATGCCTTCCTGTTCCAGCCGTTCCATCAAGGTGGCGGCGCGGTTGTAGCCGATTTGCAGCCGGCGCTGGATGTAGGAAGTCGAGGCTTTGCGGTCGCGCTTCACGATGGCGACGGCCTGGGCGTAGAGATCGCCGCCTTCGGCCGATCCCATTCCATTGCCCATGCCGGTGGAATCGAACACCGCGCCGCCTTCCTCGGTGAGCTCCGGCTCCTCGGCGGTGACTTCCTCGAGATATTCTGGCTGACCCTGCGACTTCAGGTGGCGCACGATCTTCTCGACTTCGTCGTCGGAGACGAACGGCCCGTGCACGCGGCTGATGCGGCCGCCGCCGGCCATATAGAGCATGTCGCCCTGGCCCAAGAGTTGCTCGGCGCCCTGCTCGCCCAGGATGGTGCGGCTGTCGATCTTCGAGGTGACCTGGAAGGAGATGCGGGTCGGGAAGTTGGCCTTGATGGTGCCGGTGATGACGTCGACCGACGGGCGCTGCGTGGCGAGAATGACGTGGATGCCGGCGGCGCGCGCCATCTGCGCCAGGCGCTGGATGGCGCCTTCGATGTCCTTGCCGGCGACCATCATCAGGTCGGCCATTTCGTCGACGATGACGACGATGAAGGGCAGCGGTTCGAGTTCGAGCTCTTCTTTCTCGTAGATCGCCTGGCCCGATTCCTTGTCGTAGCCGGTGTGCACGGTGCGGGTCAGCGTCTCGCCCTTGGCCTTGGCTTCGGCAAGGCGCGCATTGTAGCCGTCGATGTTGCGCACCCCCAACTTCGACATCATCTTGTAGCGGCCTTCCATCTCGCGCACCGCCCATTTGAGCGCGACGACGGCCTTCTTCGGATCGGTCACGACCGGCGTGAGCAGATGCGGGATGCCGTCATAGACGGAGAGTTCGAGCATCTTCGGATCGACCATGATCAGGCGGCACTGCTCCGGCGTCAGCCGGTACAAGAGCGACAGGATCATCGTGTTGATGGCAACCGACTTGCCGGAGCCGGTGGTGCCGGCGATCAAGAGATGCGGCATGCGCGCCAGATCGACGATCACGCTTTCACCGCCGATGGTCTTGCCGAGGCAGAGCGGCAGCTTGGCGGCGCTCTCGTTGTAATCCTTGGCCGACAGCAATTCGCGGAAGTAAACCTTCTCGCGGATCGGA